>CBRGOK010000355.1:0-4792 GCA_967798035.1 uncultured bacterium | reverse complement strand
TCCAAAGGAGTCTGCCCCATGACCCGCTGCAAGATCGCCCTCGCCTCACTCCGCCGCCTCCCCCTTGCCTCCGCGGTTCTCCTCTTCGCCGGAGGATCGGGATTCGCCCAGGTCGGCGAGACGCCGGTCGTCGGCACGCACCTCCTCCACTCGGAGATCCTCGACGGCACGGTCAAGAAGAAGGACGTGATCCGCCTTGGGCGCGCCCTCTTCGAAGCGAAGTTCAATCGGCTCGACGGCCAGGGGAGGCCTGCGGCCACCGGGAACGGGGTTCCCTCGCTCCGCACGGCGGACGAGCCCGCCTTCATCCGTACCTCGGGCCCGGACGCGGGCTCCTGCTTCGCCTGCCACAACGAACCCCGATCGGGGGGAGGAGGCGACTTCGTCGCGAACGTGTTCGTGCTCGCGCAGGTCCTCGATCCGGTGACGTTCTCCATCGGGCCCTCGTCGAGCAACGAGCGCAACTCCCTCGGCATGTTCGGATCTGGGCTGATCGAGCTCCTCGGCAGGGAGATGACGGCGGAGCTCCAGGCGATCCGCGCCTCGGCGATCTCCCAGGCCCAGACGGGGGGGAGCCCGGTCACGCTTCCCCTCGACACGAAGGGGGTGAACTTCGGATCGATCACCGGGAACCCGGACGGGTCGGTCGACACGAGCGCGGTCGCGGGGGTCAACGCCGACCTGATCGTCCGTCCGTTCCACCAGAAGGGGGTCGTCCGCTCGGTGCGGGAGTTCACCGTCAACGCGATGAACCACCACCACGGTATGGAGGCCGTCGAGCGGTTCGGGATCGGGCAGACGGGGACGGCGGACTTCGACCAGGACGGCGTCGCCGACGAGCTGACGCTCGGCGACATCACGGCGGCCACGTTGTTCCAGGCGACCCTCGCAATGCCCGGCCGCAGGATCCCGCGGAACGCCGAGCGCCGCGCCGCCGCCGACCTCGGGGAGGTCGTCTTCGAGCAGATCGGATGCGCGGCCTGCCACAAGCCCGCTCTCGTCCTCGACGATCCGGTCTTCGCGGAGCCGTACGGCCTCAACCCGGCGGGGACGTTCAACGACGTGACCCAGACCGTCGCGTTCGACCTGACGAAGGCCCCCTGTCCGAAGCCGCGCCCGAAGCGCAACGCCGACGGCTCGGTCACGGTCCGCGCCTTCACCGACCTCAAGCGCCACGACCTCTGCGACGCGGCCCCGATCAACACCGAGCAGATCACCTACTTCTGCAACGAGCAGCTGGTCCAGGGAGGGGTCCCGACGGACCTCTGGGTGACGCGGAAGCTCTGGGACGTCGGGAACTCCGCGCCCTACGGGCACCGCGGGGACCTGACGACGATGACGGATGCGATCCTGATGCACGGCGGCGAGGCGCGCGACGAACGGGACCTCTTCGTCGCGCTCTCGCAGCCCGAGAAGGACGCGATCGTCGAGTTCCTGAAGACGCTGCAAGTCCTCCCCGAAGGCTCCGGCGAGATCGTCCGTACCGACTGACATTCGCTCGTCGCGTTCCGGCGGTCCCGAAGATTGGGCCCCAGGTTTCGGAGGAGCAACCGCCGGATTCCGAACGGGGGCGGCAGCCGAATGCCGCCCCCGTTCCCTTTCCCGCAGGGGCGCTGGCGCTTCCGGCACAGGCCTTGCCATTCCCCACTCGCCGCTCGCGCGCGAGTGGAGAAATGGACCGTGCGCGAGGAACGGCCGGCTGGGACGGGTGACCCCCAGTCGTAGGAAGCCCGAGCCGAAAGCCCCGAAGTCGTAGGTTCTACGGGCCGGCGCCACCGCGGCGTCTCGGCCGGCTTCCGAGCAACACCCCACGGAGCCAGCCCCATGACACGCAGCAGGTTCGCCCTCGCCACCCTCGGACTCCTCCTGGCCGCCGCCCCCCCCGCGACGGCCGGGCTGGGGAAAGCGACTCGGAAGTACTCGGCGGACGCCGCCGTCGAGTGGTTCGACTTCCTCTACGACGTGACGAAGGTCGAGGGGAACTCGCCCCCCGTCGCCGCCCGCAACTTCGCCATCGCCGGCGTCGCCCTCTACGAGGCGGTGGTCGCCGGCATCCCCGACCATGTCTCTCTCGTCGGCCAGCTGAACGAGCTCGCCTCGGTCCCCCAGCCGGAACTCGGCAAGAAGTACAACTGGGAGATCGTCGCCCACGCCGCGCTCGGCCGCGTCGTCGAGGCGCGCTTCGCCTCCGCGAGCAACGGCTCGAAGCTCGCGATCCGGACGATGAAGTCTCAGCTCGGCGCCCGCGTCTCCCGCAAGGTGAAGGACCTCGTCGTCGACGACTCGACGGCCTACGGGATCGCGGTCGCCGACGCGATCCTCGCGTGGGCGGCGAGCGACGGGATCTCGATCTACAACAACTGCGCGTTCACCCCGCCCGCCGGCCCCGGGCTCTGGGTGCCGACGCCGCCCGCGTTCAACCCGAACCCCCTCCAGCCCTGCTGGGGGCAGCTCCGCCCCTTCGTCCTCGACTCGGGAGGGGACTGCGCCCCGCCGCCTCCGACGCCGTTCTCGACCGATCCCGCCTCGCCGTTCTACGCCGAGGCGAACGAGGTCTGCACGACGGGGAACAACCTCACCGCGGCGCAGCAGGCGATCGCCCTCTTCTGGAACGACGGCCCTACCATCACCGGGACGCCGCCCGGCCACTGGATCTCGATCGCCGGCCAGCTCCTGAAGGGCCAGGGGGAGGACCTCGCCTTCGCCGCGGAGGCCTACGCCCGGCTCGGGATGGCCGTCCACGACGCCTTCATCCAGTGCTGGAACTTCAAGTACGTCTACAACCTCATCCGCCCGGTCTCGTACATCCAGGCGAACATCGCGGGGGCCGGAGCCTGGCTCTCCTTCATCCCGACGCCCGCCTTCCCGGAGTACACCTCGGGGCACTCGACGCAGTCGGGGGCGGCCGCGACCGTGCTGACGGCGATCTTCGGCGCGATCCCGTTCACGGACGACACCCACGGGATCCACAACCCCGAGCTCGGGTTCCCCGCCCGGGAGTTCGTCGACTTCACCACGGCGGCCCAGGAGGCCGCGCTCTCGCGTCTCTACGGCGGGATCCACTATCGCCCCGCGAACGAGAACGGCTACGCGGCCGGGGTCTGCATCGGCCAAGCCCACCTCGCCGGGGTGCAGTTCCTGGAGTGACCTTCCTTCGCGCCCGCCTCCGCGCCCCCGGTGGCTCGGGGGCGGGCGTCTTCCCTCGTCGGGCCGCTTGCCGGCCCTTCCCCTCGAGGCGCTCCTGAGGAGAATTCCTCCCCCCTGGGCACCCCGCTCGAAGGACGATCACGTATGACGATTCCCACCCTGCCTCGCCTCTCCCTCGCCGCCGGCTCGACTCTCCTCCTCCCTGCCCTCGCCTCGGCGCAGGGCGAGACCGGGTTCCTCCGGGGCGCCGGGCACCTCGACACGGCGATCTCCTACACGAAGGACGCCTACAACGAGTTCTGGGTCGGGACCGACAAGGTCCACGATCCGGGCGTCGGCCGCGTCACGCGCTCGACCTACAACCTGTACGCGGCCTACGGCCTGACCGACGAGGTCGACCTCGCCCTAAGCGCGCCCTGGGTCGTCGCGAGCAGCACGTCCGGCAACTTCGACCGCGAGTCGGACTTCCAGGACCTCGGCCTGCAGGCGAAGTGCCGGCTCCTCGAGGAGAGGGTCGGGCCGGGCGCGGTGAGCCTCCTCGTCGCCCCCGGGATCAAGATCCCGCTCGGGCACTACGAGTCGGACGACGTGACGGCGATCGGCGACGGGCAGACCGACTACCGCGGCCGGGTGATCGCGCACTACGGGTTCGACTGCGGCGCCTTCCTCTCCCTCGAGTCCGGGTACGACCGCCGGGCGGGTCTCCCGAAGGACGAGACGCCCTGGAACGTGACGCTCGGCGCGACCTTCTTCGACCGGGTGACCGTGTCGCCGTTCTATAGCGCCGTGCGCAGCTACGGCGGCCAGAACATCGGCCAGGACCCGTTCCCCGCGGTGCAGGAGGAGTACGACCGGTGGGGAGTCGGCGCCTACGCGCGGCTCACGGACACGTTCGGGCTGTCCGGCTTCTGGCGCACGACGAGCGACGGGCGCAACACGGGGGACGTGGACGGATTCAGCCTGGGCGTCGTCGTTCGGTATTGATCTCCCGCGCGCGCGAGCTTCTCCTCGGCGGGGCGATCCTCGAGGGGGTGCTCCTCCTCGGGTGGGTCCCCCTCGGGCCCGTCGACGACGCCGCGCGCTGGATCGGAATCCTGGTCGGGGGGGGGCTCCTCCACCTCCTCCTCTGCGCGAGGGCCCTGCGGTCCGGGCTCCCCTTCGGGCGGCGCGAGGCGGCGGTCGTCCTCCTCGTCGGGGCGATCCTCCGTCTCACGATCCTCCCGCTGGAACCGTCCCTCTCCACCGACGCGTATCGCCACGTCTGGGACGGGCGCGTGCAGGCGGCCGGCATCGATCCCTACCGTCATCCGCCGGCGAGCCCGGCGCTCGAGGGCCTGCGGGACGCGGAGGTCTGGCCGCGGATCAACCACCCCGAGCTGCGGACCGTCTATCCCCCGGCGGCGCAGCACCTCGCGCGCGCCGCCGCGGAGGCGCACGGCCTCCTGTCCTGGACGGGGATCTCCGAGGTCGTCGCCTGGAAGGGGACGCTCCTCCTCGTCGAGCTCGCCGGCGCGGTCCTCCTCGCCGCCGGGCTCCTCCGCATCGGGCGCGGCGCGGCGATCCTCGTCTACGTCTGGTCGCCCCTCGCCGCCGTCGAGTTCTACGGCTCCGGACATGTCGAGGCGGCGGGGGTGGGCTGCCTCGC
>CBRGOK010000354.1:0-4807 GCA_967798035.1 uncultured bacterium | reverse complement strand
CCCGCTCGCGGAGGCGCTCCGCGAGGGGGCCCGGATCGAGGCGGTCGAGCTGCGACTGCCCGGCTCGGCGGCCGAGGTCGAGCGCGCGGGGGCCGCCCTCGTCGCGCGGTGGGGAGGGGAGGCGCGCGTGCAGCGTCCGATCGCGGAGGCCGAGCGCTCGATCCTCGAGCGCCTGAGCCTCGCCTTCCGTCTCGTCGGCGGGCTCGTGCTCGTCGCCTGCGCGCTCTCGATGGCGACGACCCTCTGCGCCGGCGTGGCCGAGCGCCGCCGCGAGATCGGGATCCTCCGCGCCCTCGGCGCGGGGGACGCGCGCCTCCTGCGGATCTTCGGCGCCGAGGGGAGCGCGCTCCTCGCGGCGGGCCTCCTCCCGGGCGTCGCCGCCGGATTCGCGCTCTCGGCGTGGCTGGGCCGGTCCGTCTTCGGGGAGGCGACCACCGTGCGCCCGCTCGCGGCCCTCGCCGCCCTCCTCGCCTGCGGCGCGATCGCGCTGGCGGGCGCCCTCGTCGCCCTGCGCAGCGCCCTCCGCGTCGAGGCAGCGAGCGTCCTGCGGGAGGAGTGAGATGGCCCTGATCGAGGTCCGCTCCGCGGCGAAGCGCTACGGCGACCTCGCCGCCCTGCGGGACGTCTCCTTCGACATCGAGCGGGGGGAGTGGATCTCCGTCATGGGACCCTCGGGATCGGGGAAGACGACCCTCGTGAACCTCCTCGCCGGGCTCGACACCCCGACGGGGGGGGAGGTCCGCTTCGACGGGCGCGACCTCGCGCGGATGGGCGCGGCCGATCTCGCCCTCCACCGGCGGGAGAACGTCGGGCTCGTCTTCCAGCAGTACCACCTCGTCCCCTACCTGACCGCCCTCGAGAACGTGATGCTCGCCCAGTACCTCCACAGCCTCCCCGACGAGGGGGAGGCGCGGCGCGCCCTCGCGGAGGTCGGGCTCGAGGCGCGCGCGGGCCACCTCCCGGGGGAGATCTCGGGGGGGGAGCAGCAGCGCGTGTGCGTCGTCCGCGCCCTGATCAACCACCCCCGGCTGATCCTCGCGGACGAGCCGACGGGCAACCTCGACGCGGCCAACGCCGCGCAGGTCCTCGGGCTCTTCACGCGCCTCCACAACGCGGGGCGCACGATCGTGATGGTCACGCACGACCCCGAGATCGGGCGGCTCGCGAACCGCCGGTTCGAGCTTCGCCACGGGGAGCTCCACGCGGAGCGCCGCTCGACGCGGGAGGAGGAGGAGCTCTTCGACGACGTGCTCCAGCAGTTCTGGGAGCGCCGGGAGGCGGAGGGGGGAGGGACCGAGGGCGCCGACTACACCCCCCCGAGGCCCGACAACCGGAGCGACCTCCGCTCCATGAGCGCCCGGGGGATCCTGCGGGAGGAGGGGGAGGCCTCCGCGCTGACGGCGGGGGGGGAGCGCCGCGCGCGCGACATCGTCCGCCGCCACCGTCTCGCGGAGTGCCTCTTCCGCGAGACCCTCTCGATCCGCAACAACGAGCAGATCGAGGCGAACGCCTGCGTCCTCGAGCACGTCCTCTCCCCCGAGGTGACGGAGTCGATCTGCCGGTTCCTCCGCCACCCCGCCTCCTGCCCGCACGGCCGCCCGATCCCGCGCGGGGCGTGCTGCGGGGACGGGGCGGAGGCGCGCGCCGGCCCGATTTGACGATCGGGGATTCCGGGGTAGACTTTGCGACCTTCTAGGGGAATAGTCTGTCGAAAGGACGGCCCGCGGCGCGACGGGGCCGATGGACCATGGGCGTGCCTAGGAAGCGACGCGCCGCTCGGGGAAGCGGCAGCGAGGGGTTCACCCTCGTCGAGCTGGTCTTCGCCCTCGGGACGCTGCTCCTCTCGATCCTCGGGGCCCTGCTCGCCGAGCTCTCCGCGCTGAACCTCGTCCGCACGAGCCGCGAGACGGCGGCGGCCTCCGCCGACCTGCGCGCGGCGATGGAGGGGATCCTCCTCCTCCCTCCGGCGAGCATTCCGGTCGCCGGCGGGCCCTACGAGCCCGGCGTCCCGATCGCGGCCTTCAGCGGCCTCCACCTCCGGGAGGAGTCGCTCACCACCGCGTACCCGGGCTACGTGCCCGGGGAGCCGGTCCCCGACCCGCTCGCCATCGTTCTCACGGCTAGCTGGAAGGACTTCGCGGGGCGTCCGCGGACCACGCGGATCGCCACGATGAGGACCCGATGAGACCGCTCTTCCATCGCCGGCGTCCCGGGGGGTTCTCCCTCCCGGAGGTCCTCGTCGTCTCGGGGATCCTGCTCGTCGTGGGCGGGGCGGTGACCGCCGTCCTGGCGCGGGCCCGCGGCCTCGCCGTGACGGGCGGGGAGCTCGCCGGCCTCGAGGAGCGGAGCGAGCGCGCCCTCCACCGGATCGTGCAGGACCTGCGGCGCTCGGGCTTCGACCAGGTCGGGGCGATCGACTACCCCTACCTCTTCGACGACGGGAACGCGCTCCCCCCCTTCGAGAACCACGCGCACGCGCCCGCCGCGAAGCAGGCGGTCGCGGGCGACCCGGACTTCGGTCCGAACCGCGAGATCGTCCTCGTCCTGCCGGCCGACGACGACGGGGACGGCATCCCCGACATCGACGGGTCGGGCACGCTCGTGTGGGGCGGGGATGAGGTCAGCTACATCGTCGTCACGGGGCCGGACGGGGTGAACGTCCTCGAGCGGCGGACGAACGGGGGGAACCCCCTCCCGGTCGCCCGGCACGTCGAGCGGATCGTCTTCGACGATTCCGAGAGCTCGGGCTTCACCGTCCCCCTCCGGTCCATCCGGGTGCGCATCGACTTCCGCGATCGCGACTCCGAGGGGCGGGCGTACCGGCACAGCCGGGAGTTCACGGTGCGCCTGCGCAACGGTTGAACCCGGGAGGAAATCATGGAAAAGGGACGCAGGAACGAACGGGGCACGGCGGTCCTCTACGCGCTCCTCGCCGCGGCCGTCGCGGCGGGGCTGAGCGTGGCCCTGCTCGGCTTCGCCCATTCCGCGGACCAGACGACCGAGACCGAGTCGGACCGCCTCCGGTCCGAGTACCTCGCGGAAGGGGCGATCGAGTTCGGGAAGCGCGAGCTCCAGCTCGCCGTGGCCAACTACCACCCGCTCCCGACCGGGGGGACCGCGTCGATCGACGGGATCGACACCCCCTACACGGTCGAGCCGGCCGGCTTCACCGGGACGAGCGCCGACGGGGCGGGGATCCAGACGATCTCGACCCACTACCACTTCGACGCGACGGCCCGGTTCGGCCGGGCCGCGTTCCGGGCGAACCGGCTCGTCTCGATCGACCAGACCCCCCTCTTCCAGTTCGCGGTCTTCTACGCGAACGACCTCGAGATCCTGCCGGGGCCGAACATGACGATCCGCGGGCGCGTCCACACGAACGCGGACCTCTACCTCGGCTCGAACGCGACGCTCACCCTCAACACGAACTACGTGCGGGCGGCCGGGGAGATCTACCGGCACCGCAAGGACGACCCGGGGTCCTCCCCCGGCACGGTGAACGTGCGCCAGTGGGTCAACGACCCGTTCAACCCGGCCGAGCCGTCCATCTACCAGTCGATGTACAACCGCTCCCAGCTGCTCGGGCTCGGGGTCCCGAACGTGAGCGGCTACGACAGCAACTTCATCGGCTACGACGCCAACGGGAACGGCTCCTTCGGGGACGCCGGGGACTGGCTCCCGTGGGGGCCCGGCGCGCTCGAGTTCTGGGATCAGCCCAACGGCTACATGAACGGCGAGGGCCACACCGTCCTCACCGGCGAGCACGGGATCTCGGAGCTGTCGCTGCCGGGGACCGCCTCGACGGCGATGTACGAGCCCGCGCCCGGCGGGACGGGCGGGAACTTCGACCTCAATCCGTCGGGGATCTACGTCCCCGTCGCGCCCGGGACCGGGGAGTACAACCAGGGCTACTACCACGACCAGGCGGGGCTCTCGATCCTGACCCTGCCGAACGGGACATTCGTCGCCCGCGACGCCGCCGGCAACGACATCACCGCCTCCCTCTCCGGCGTCGTCTCGCTGCGGCAGATGTACGACGCGCGCCAGGGGGGGCAGGTCACCCTCACGGAGATCAACGTCGGGGCCCTCAACGCCTCGGGGCACTTCCCCTCGAACGGCCTCCTCTACGCCGCCCGGTACGGGGTGGGGACGGGGACGCAGGCGAGCGGGATCCGCCTCACGAACGGGACGGAGCTCCTCGGGCCCCTCACGGTCGTCTCGGAGGACCCCCTCTACATCCGCGGCGACTACAACACGACGGCGAAGAAGCCCGCCGCGGTCATCGGGGACGCCGTCAACCTCCTGTCGAACAACTGGAACGACACGAAGACGCCCGGCACCCTGCCCACCGCCGCGCCGACGACCTACAACGTCGCGATGGTGAGCGGGAACCACGACTCCAACGTCGGGGGGTACAACGGCGGCTTCGAGAACCTCCCGCGCTTCCACGAGAACTGGACGAACAAGGTCTGCGCGATCACGGGCTCGTTCGTGAACGCCTGGCTGAGCCAGTTCGCGACGGGAGCCTGGGCCTACGGCGGGGACCGCTACACGGCCCCCAACCGCGTCTGGCTCTACGACACGGCCTTCAACGACCTCTCGAACCTCCCGCCGTTCACGCCGATGGCCGTGGCCGCGCGGGACGTCGTCGCCTGGTAGGGGAGGGAGGGGGGGAGGGGGCCGCCTCCCCCACCCCCCTTTCCCGTCCCACCCGATATCCGATCGGGCCCTCCGGTCCGTAATCCCTCCCGAGGATGCCGGTCTCGACGAGGGATCCCGACGAGGCGATCGCTCGGGCGATCGCCGC
>CBRGOK010000353.1:0-4818 GCA_967798035.1 uncultured bacterium | reverse complement strand
AACCTCAACTCGGCATGACCGTACCCCTCCGCGCGCGCCTGCACCTCTTGGTCGCAGTCGGCCAGGCCGGCGAGCCGGAAGGAGCCGTCCGGCAGGCTCATCGTGGATTGGTGCGCTCCTATCCCCCGCGGAAGCCCCGGTCCTCCTGCGGTCCAGGAATCGGGCCAGGCGATGACGCTGACTTGCGCGACGGGCTGCCCGAGATCGTCGACGACTCGACCCGCGAGAGTCTTTCCCTCCTCCAGCACGAACCGGAGGTCGATCGCGCCACCACCGGCCGGGATTTCGACGACGCGTTCGTCTTCGGTCGGGAGCATCCCTTCGAGATCGACCCAGAGCCTGTAGATGGTTCCTCGAAGCTCTCCGATTCGGAACGCGCCTTGGGAGTCCGTCTGCGCAACGCCCTGGTCGAGGCCCTTGAAAAAGCCCTCGAGGGAACTCGCCGATGCCCCCTCGCGGCGATCCGCGCGGACCGTCACCCCCGGCACGCCCTTGCCGGCGGCGTCCACGACCACGCCGGACGCGAAGGACTCGGCGGGGAGGTCAAAGTCGACCCTCGTCGTCTCGCCCGCTCTCACCTCGACATCCCGCGCCGTCGCAGATGCGCATCCATCCGCCGTCGCCGCGGCGCCGTAGCGTCCCGGGAGCACTCCACGAATGGCGAACTTCCCTTCTCCGTCGGCGGAGGCCCATGGCTGAAACCAGGGCTCGATCCCCTCGCCAGCGAGCTCGACCTCTCCACCTCGGACGGGCCTACCCCCAGGCACCGTGAGTATCCCCTCGACCCGACCAGCGGGCGCGAGCGTCAAGACCAAGCCCTCCCGCACCTTCGGGCTGTCTAGCGAGTGCTTCTCTCGCGATTCGGGATAGACGGCGTAGTCCGCATCGACGTGGATGCGAAACTCGGGAAGATCGGGCGGCACGGAGATCGCGAAGCTCCCGTCGGACGCGGCCGCCGTTCGGTGTACGTACTTCCAGTCCCTGGGGACCCAGGCGCCAAACCAGAGCCGGAAACCTCCCCGGAGAACCCGATTCTCGCTATACCACCCGAGCGCGGTCGCCGTCTCGGGGGCATCGATATCGGGCTTGCCGGTCAGGATCGTGACGGTCGTTCTCTCAGGCGGCGGACCTCCTCCCCTCATGACGAGCCGCCCGTGGACGCGTTCGGTCCGCGCCCGCTCGGGGTCGGCCCTCGCGACCGATCTGGACGCGGGCGTCTCGACGGCGGCTGCCGCCTCCGCTGAACCGGGGCGGCTCGGGGCGGGCCCCGTAGGAGGGACTTGGGGCCCGATCTCACGCGAGACCTCTGAACCGCCGGGGGGCGGTTCGACTCGGTCCGCTCGCTCGACGAGGAGACCGACGGCGAGGAGGACCAGGATGCCTCCTGCCAATGCGAGGCGCGCGCGACGCGACATACGACGCTCCAGTCCGTGGCGCCGACTCCCTCCTCTCCTACCTGGGACTCTCCTCTGGTTCGAGGTGGACGGAGACCTCCTGGCGAACGCCCTCCTCCACGACAACCGGAATGCTTTCCTCGCGGTAGCCCTCCGCGGACACGAGGAGCGTCCAGTTGCCGGGGGGAAGAAGAGTGCGGCGATCGTCCACCTTCCCTCCCGACAGAATCACCACGACGGGCGAGCGGTCGACGACGACCTCCTTCTTTCCGTCCTTGAACCGCAGGAGCGCATCCGTTGGGGCCGGACCGCCCTCGACGACCAGCTTCACGTCGACCCGCGTCCCTCGTTGCAGTTGGACATGGAACTCCGACGGCTCTCCCCGGACGACGGACCCCTCCTCGCTCCACCCGTTCTCCCAGGAATCGAGCGAGAGGACGTGTGCGTAGTAGCGGCCGGGAGGAATACCCACGAGCAGGTACTCCCCGCGGTCTCTCGCGGAGGGGAGCTGGTCACCGATCCGGCCGAAGACGCCGGAGCCGCTGACCGGACGAAGGGAGACGCTCGCGTTCGTCACGGGTCGGCCCGAGGCATCGCGCATGATCACGAGCGCACGTCCCGCAGCACCGAGGGTGAAGTCGGCCACGACCAGGACGTTACCTGCGATCGCGAGGCCCCTCCGGATGTCCGATGCGAGATCGTCGGCGAGGGGCTTTCCTTCCGAGTTCGCGGGAGCCGGGTCGACATGGAGGGAGTAGTTCCCGGGGGAGAGGTCCTCGATTCGATATCTCCCGTCCTCATCGGTACGAGTCGTGCCGCCGTGGACGGACGATTCGCCGTCGACACATGAGGCACTCAGCTCCGCCCCAAGCACCGGCGAACCGTTCGACGCGCGGACGACCCGCCCCGCGATCGCCCCGCCGGGAAGTTGGACATCGAAGACCAGCTCGCCTGCTTCCGGGATCGTGAGGGGGAATCGGTGGCGCCGATTGAGCGCCTGGCTTACCCACATCGTGGCTTGCCCTGCCGGAACCTCCCGAATCGCATAGGACCCGTCTTCGGAGGTCATGCAGGGGATGGGACGGCGCCCTCTCGAGGGCGGGAACTCCTCCTCTCCGGGGATCCTCGACTCCAGGGAGACCTGCACCCATCTCACCGACTCGCCCCTGCGGGTCACGCGGCCCCGGACCGTGCACCCACCCATCGCGCGCGCACTCAGCTCGACCCGCGCCGTGGTCCCCCTCTCGACGACGGCGATCGCTCGCAGCTCTCGGCGCTCGCCGGTGTAGGGGTCCTCATCCTCGGGAGCCGGAAGTTCCGCGATCACTCGATACCGGCCCGGCTCGAGATCCTGGATTCGGAAGGATCCATCCGGCTCCGTCTGGTCGTCACGCTCGGGCGCAGGCCTGGGGCCGGCGCGCTCAGCGTGGACGAGGATGCGCGGTACGGGGGTTCCATCGCTCTCGAACACAGACCCCTCGATCGCGCCGCCGCGCGCCAATTTCACGAGGAGCCCTTCAAGCACTTGCCCGGGACGGAGCACGAGGGACTGACCCGCCGAGGCCGCGTATCCCTCGGATGTGACACGGAGGACGGAGCGGCCGGGTCTCACTTCGACCAGCTCGAACTCCCCAGCTTTCCCGGAGGTCGCGGTCCCCGAGATCATCGACCGGAACAAGAACCCCGATGTCTCGGTCTCGATCGTCTCCGCAGAGATCCGTGCCCCTGGGATCGGGATCCTCGTGGCCGCGTCCAAGACGGATCCACGCATCGTGGCGCTGCGACGAAGCAGGATCTCGATCCCCGACTTCGTCTCGCCCTCGCCGACGTTCAGGCCGTTCAGGCCATCTCGCGCGTATCCGTCGGCCTCGAACTGCAGCGCATACCAGCCTCCCTCCAGACCTCGAAGTCTGAACTCGCCGCCCGTTCCCTCGAACCGCCAGTCCACGGCTTCCCCGTCATACACAACGAGGCTCGGCGTCCCGAGAGGGCGGGGGTTCACCCACTCGGAGCCCCTCGTGACGAGGACGCGGAAGCGTTCGACGGGCAGTCCGCTTTCGGAGTCTCGAGCGAACCCGGAGATCTCGGCGGTGCCCGCCGCGACGGCGGCAGCGACATGGTCGGCGTCGCTTGCGCGCGTCTCGACGTTTGTAGCTACCCTGAGGGGAGGCGTGCTCGCGAGCTGTTCCGGAGTCGGAGGCGCTTCGGGCGACGCCGGCGGCTCTGCGAGGGCCGTCGCGGGGGCGACCGGAGCGAAAGGCGAGGACTCCTTCCCGAGGGAGTCCCACAAGGCGATGGAGCCGAGGGCTGCGCTCGCCGCTCCCAAGGCGACGAGCAAGCGACGTCGCGCCTTTGCGTTTCGATCGGGCTTCAACCGCGGTTGTTCCCTGGCGGGATCCAGCCCGGCACGGCTGATTCTAGCGGTGTCTTGGCGGTCTAGCAGGCGGGACGACGAATCCAGTCCTCGGGTTCGGCGCGATCGTGGTGCTACGGTGGACGAGGGGCCCGGTTCCCTCGGTGCGGTCGGAGGTGTTGGCGCCCACCCGCGAGGACGGGGATCGCCGCCCGCTTCTCCGGATCGAGACGATCCTCGAGGATCCCGGCCGGCTTGGGGAGAGAGGTCCGTGTGGCGTACGCCTCCTGCGGCGTGACGATCCAGTCGACGGGGAGGTCGTGCGGGCACATGGGGATCTCCTCCTCGACGATCTGGAGCGGGTGGACGGTGGTCAGCACGGGCGTGTCGGCGCGGAGGAAGCCGAACTCGCGACCGAGGGCGAACTCGAGGTCGGAGTAGCCGCCCCCCTTGCCGAGGCGCGCGCCCGTGCGCTGGACCGCGACCGAGCCGGCGACGACGAGGTCGATGGGCGGCACCTGGTCGGGTCGGATCGGGCGGCCGTGCTTGGAGGCCCCGCGGATCGAGGCCGCCTCGGGCGCGTTCATCTTCCGGGGATCGAGGAGGAGGAAGCACTTCTCCTCGCGCAGGCGGGGCACCGCCATCACGACGGTTTTCCCCTCTCGGAGGGCCCGGAGACGCACGGAGCGCTGCGGCGAGTCGGGGTTCGCCTTGATGGTCCGGGCGAGACGCCACGCCTCGATCTCTCCCAGGCGTTCGGCCGCGCGCTCGGCGCCGACGAAGTTCGGGATCCGGCCGTGCGCGCCCGGGAACCGGCCGACGCCGGGGGCCTCGAGGAGTGCCCAGACCCGCTCGCGGATCGCCTGCTTGGTGGCGCAGAGGAGGTCGGCCCGGTCATCGGGAGGAGGCACGGGTGTCGGGGATCGTACGGCCAGCTCGGAGGGCCGGGCCGGGGCCGGCGGGCGCGCTCGGTTCTGTCCGGCTCCGTCCTACAATCCGCGCGCCACACCCGGAGGCCGCCGTGGAAATCCGCACCGAGACGATCGTCTTCCTCGAGAACAAGCCGGGAAC
>CBRGOK010000352.1:0-4821 GCA_967798035.1 uncultured bacterium | reverse complement strand
CTGGGCATACGCCCTCTTCCCGCCGATCGACTACGCCTCGAGGCCGGTCGTCTTCGAGGTCGGGTCGTAGCGGAGACCGGACTCAGCCCCCGGGTTCGTCGTCGTAGGGATAGGTCCGCAGGATCGCATCGATCTCGGACTTCCTGCGTCGCTCCCACTCGCGGTTGACGGTCCCGAGGAGCTCCATCTGCTTCTCGAACAGGAGGCGCCGGAAGTCGCGCCCCTTCACCCGGTGTTCCAGCTCGAAGGTGGTGGCGAGCTCATGCGTGATGCCGCAGGCGAGCCAGTAGAGGAGCTCGTCCGCCTGGAGCGTGGTCCTGCGCTCGAGTTCGACTCCACGCTCCGTGACGACGTAGTGATATCCGCTCTCGGAGACCTCGACGTGCGGGGACCCGTCCTCCTGCGGTCGGTCCGGGAGCGTGCGTCTCACGCCAAGGTTCAGGCAGAGGGCGCGGAACTCTCGGTGGATCGGCTCGAGGCTCTGCATCCGGGCTATCCCTCCCCGTCCCGCGGCCCGCCTATCGGCATCACAGGAGTTCTCCCCGCACGGTCGGGATGACCTGCCCACCCACGCGCACCTCGCGCGAGCCCGATCCTCGGGCGCGCAGGAGGACCAGGGACGGTCGACCGACCTCGTGGCCCTGCTCGATCCGCAGCGAGAGATCGGAGTCGGGGAAGAAGCGGTGCTCCAGGAGATACGCGCCGAGGAAGGCCGCCCCGTTTCCCGTCGCCGGGTCCTCCCGCACTCCGTGGGCCTCGAAGAAGAACCTCGCGCAGAGGTCGTTCCCGCGGTCCCGGGTCTCGGTGCAGAAGAGGTAGACGAGCGGCGGGAAGCCTTCGGCGGCCAGCGGGGCGAACGCGGCGAGGTCGAGCCGGCACCGCCGGAGCGCTTCGAGCCCCCGCAGCGGGACGATCAGGGCCGAGGTTCCGGCGGAGAGCCGCTGCACGGGCGCCCGGGTCTCGATCTCCTCCGGCGAGAGGCCGAGCGCCGGCGCGATCCGCTCCCGGGCGCACTTCGCGCCCAGCGAGACGGGAGGCGCGAGGAACCACGCCACCTCTCCCCCATCGGCGGACGCCTCGAAGTCGACCAGGACCTGCCCGACGCCGAGGTTCAGCCGCACGGAGCCGGAAGCCTCCGGTCCGAGGCGATGGCGGACGACCCATGCCGTCCCGAGGATCGGGTGCCCGGCGAAGGCGATCTCCCGCGCCGGAGTGAAGATCCGCACGCGGTGGCCGCCGTCGGAGTCCGGCGCGGGCCTCACGAAGGTCGTCTCCGAGAAGTTCATCTCCGCCGCGACCTGCTGCATGGTCCCCTCGGGCAGGTCCTCGTCGGCGACGACGACCGCCAGGGGATTGCCCGCGTACCTCCGGGCCGCGAAGACGTCGACGATGTGGAAGGGCCGGCCCATCTCTCCCAGGGCTCCCCGGATCACCCAAGGTCGGCTCAGCCCCCCGGATCCCCGGGAACGGAGGGAATGGCGTCCTCGGAGCACCATCCCGCGGTCTCGTCGATCGCCGCCTTCAGCCACTCCCAGATGTCCCGGTAGCGCTCGACGGACGGGAACCCCTCCCGCTCCGCGCGACCCGTGCAGGTCAGGTGCACGGCAATCACCGCCCGCCCGACCTTCCCCCCGTCGACGACGAACCCGGCCACGGTGTCCTCGTCCTGGCGACGGGCGAAGGGGAGGAAGTCCCGCTCGGGCTGCGATCCCCCGCCGACCTCCTTTCGAAACTCCGCACGCAGGTTCTCCCGGTGATCCTCCCGATCGATGAAGCACCAGGGCGTGAGGCCCCGCAGGCCATGCGCGCGGAGCCAGCGCACCTCCAGCGGCAGAGACGCGGAGGCGTCCGCGGCATCCCTGTCCCGACTCGTTTCCATCGACCTAGGCTCCCAGGGGACGATCCGAAGCGTCGCCGGGGCCAACCGGATGGTCCCGGCGGAAGGAGGCGGGCTGGATCCTAGCGGGGAGGAGGAGAGCGCGGAGCCGAGCCCGGCTCACCCCACCGCGACGTCCTGCCAGAACCCGATCCGCTTCGCCACCTGCTTCATCCCGCCGCGCGGCGCCTCGTAGGACCAGGCCGCCCGCGGGTGACGCTCGCCGTCGACGACGACGTCGTAGAACTGCACCCCGTGCGGGCACTCGAGGTCCTCCGCGGTCCTCGCCGTCTTCTCCAGGCACTCCATTCGAACCGCCGTCCGCGGGAAGTAGGCGTAACCATCCACCTCGACGATGTCCTCGCTCTGGGCGATCACCTGGTGTCCCAGCGTTGCCTTCATGGTTACAGCCTCCGATCCCTTCCTAGGGCGGGACCTCTCCCCCCTCAACGGCCGGGGCTACGGCGCCAGCTCCGGCTCGGGAACGGCGCGCCCGCGCGTGAGGAAGTAGACCGGCACGCCGGCGAGGACGATCGCGAGGCCCGGCCAGGAGGTCTGCGTCCTGTAGACGAGGAGCACGAGCGCGATCGCCGTCGCCGCGGCGATGTAGAGCGCGGGGACCCAGGGGTATCCCCAGGCCCGGTAGGGGCGCTCGGCGTCCGGGCGGCGCCGCCGCAGGACGAAGAGGCCGGCGATCGTCGCCACGTAGAAGATCAGGACGGCGAAGACGACGTAGTCGAGGAGCGTGCTGTAGAGGTTGCCGTAGGTCTCGACGCCGCTCGCGCTCCGCAGCCGCGTCCGGGGGAGCACGAGGAGGCTGGCCCAAACGCACTGGAGCCAGAGGGCCGCGGCCGGCACGCCGCGCTGGTTCAGCCGGCCCGTCGCCCGGAAGAAGAGGCCGTCGCGCGCCATGGCATAGGTCACGCGCGCCCCGGCGAGGATCAGGCCGTTGTTGCAGCCGAAGGTCGAGACCACGATCGCGGCCGCCATGACGCCGGCGCCGGCGCCACCGAGGATCTTCTCGAGGACGGCGGTGGCGACCCGGTCGTCGGGCGCGTTCTGGATCCCCGAGAGGGGGAGCGTGACCAGGTAGGCCAGGTTCGCGAGCAGGTAGAGGGTGATGACGAGGATCGTCCCGGTCGCGAGCGACCGGGGGATCGTCCGGCGCGGGTCCTTCACCTCCCCCGCCGTGAACGTGATGTTGTTCCAGGCGTCGGAGGAGAAGAGGGAGCCGACCTGGGCGACGCCCAGTGCGACGATGAGACCGAAGAGCCCGGAGGCCGCGGTCACCTCGGAGAAGAAGGGGAAGTCGGGCCGGATCGGAGCCGGGTTCCGCGGAGCCCAGAAATCCGAGAAGTTCCCGCGCACCACCTCGGAGTCCCAGCCGACGAGGATGCCGAGCCCGATCAGGGCCACGAGCGCGAGCGTCTTCGCCGAGGTGAAGAGGTTCTGGATCCCCTTGCCGAGCTCGATCCCCCGGGTGTTCATCGCGGTCAGGAGCACGATCATCGCCACCCCGACCAGCTGCTGCGTCGAGAGGCTCACCGCGTACCCCTCGGAGATCGCGACGGGGCGGAGGATCCACGCCTCGGGCGAGATCCAGGGGACGAGCACCCCGAGGTACCGGGCGAAGCCCACCGCGACGGCGGCGATCGTCCCCGTCTGGATGACGAGGAAGAGCGCCCATCCGTAGAGGAAGCCCCACAGCGGCGAGAAGGCCTCGCGGAGGTAGACGTACTGGCCGCCGGCGCGCGGCATCATCGCCGCGAGCTCCCCGTAGGAGAGGGCGGCGCCGATCGTGAGGAGACCGGTGATGACCCAGGTCGCCAGGAGCCACCCCGGCGAGCCGACCTGGCGCGCGATGTCGGCCGAGACGATGAAGATCCCCGAGCCGATCATCGAGCCCGCCACGATCATCGTGGCGTCCCAGAGCCCGAGCGCCTGGACCCAGCCCCGGGGCGTCCCGCTCGCCTGGACGGCGGCCTGCGTCAACGGATTCCTTCCGTCCCGTTCCGTGGGGGAGGTGGGGTCTTACCGATGGCGCGCCCGCGGCACAAGCGGGCGGGGGCGCGGAGAGGGGATTCCCCTGGGCTGCGTCCCTTCCAACGACCAGGACGCCGCGGTCCCCGGGAGCGCCCGGGGCGGTTGTTCGCGGTCGAGCTGCTGCGGACGGGAGGGACGCCCTCGACGAGATCGGGCACCGACCCCGGAGCCCCCCCGATTCCGCCGGGCGGCGGGAGGTCGGCGGGGCTCCGGGCTCGTTCCGAAGAAGGCGGGCCTTCCCGCCCGGGGGCTAGAAGATCGGCCCCCTCTTGGCCGTCCGCGAACCGTACAGGGACGGGGTCTGGGGGTAGTTCGCGGCCGGGAGCTTCGTGCGGATCTCGGTCATCCAGGCCTTCGGCGTGGTCGGGTTCTTCTTGAGCGCGTCGAGCGCGACCCGGGTGAAGGCGCCGTTCGGCCTCCCGTTGAACCAGGCGTCCCAGCTGAGCTCGGGGTCCCGGCAGCCGGCCGCGAGGAGGGCGGGGTACTTCTGCGGAGTGCGGCCGGGGAGGATCGACACCCGGCGGATGCGAGCGAGCTCCTCCCTCGACTTGACGAAGGTCTCGGGGTGGAGGAGACGCGGCCGCGCCTGGTGCTCGGTCGCGCCGGGGAACAGGGGGGGAGCGAACCTCGCGACGGTCCCCGAGTGGCAGGAGTCCGAGATGAAGTAGAGGTGCACCCCCGGCGGCTTTCGCCCGAAGATCTCCGCGAGATCGTCGTCCATCAGGTAGTGGTTCTGGAAGATGTCGTGGGGGCAGAGCATCTCGTCCCGGCCGTCCACCTCGTCGGAATCGTCGTCGGGGAGCCACGAACCGTGCCCGGAGTAGGTGAAGACGAGGCTGTCCCCGGCGCTCGCGTCCTGGACCAGCCGGACCAGCTCCTCGCCCATCTTCGTCCGGGTCGCC
>CBRGOK010000351.1:0-4827 GCA_967798035.1 uncultured bacterium | reverse complement strand
CGGCGAGGAGGCCGAGGAGGGCGACCCCATAGAAGAGGTAGGCGTGGCGCTTGAAGGACCGGGACGGGGCGAGGAAGCAGATCCCGCCGAAGAGGACGGCGAGGGCGAGGCGCAGCGAATGGCCCTGGAGGGAACCGTCCGCGCCGTGGGCCGTGGCGCTCGCGACGAAGATCACGCCGAAGGCCGAGACCCCCACCGCCAGGGCGAGGATCCGCCGGTCGACGCGCCGGATGCGCGCGAGGCTCACCGGGGCGCCTCGGTCTGGGCCGGTTCGAGGAGCCCGCACTTCTCGGCCGCGCGGAGGACCCGCTCCGCGATCGGAGCGGCGAGGTCCCCGCCGTGCCGCCCCGCGCGCTCGCAGTAGACGACGACGACGACGCGGGGGGAATGGGCCGGGGCGTAGCCCGCGAACCAGGAGTGGTCGGGGATGTCCCGGCCGACCTCCGCCGTTCCCGTCTTTCCCACGGTTCCGAAAGCGTCGAGGTCGAAGGTCCCGTCGGAGCGGGCGGTTCCGGTCCGCACGACGCGCCGCATCGCCTCGCGCAGGAAGGAGAGCGTCGCGCCGGAGAGGGCGACGACGGGCGCCTGCGCCGCCGGTCGTTCCGCGTCCCCGACGCGAGAGACGAGCCGCGGGTGGACGAGCCGGCCCCCGTTCGCGATGGCCGCCATCATCCGGGCGACCTGGAGCGGGGTCGCGTCGAGGAGGGTCTGCCCGATCGCGAAGCGCCGGGCGGAGTCGCCGTCCACCAGGTCGTCGCGGACGGTCCCCCGGACCTCCGCGATCTCGATCCCCGTCCGCTCCCCGAAGCCGAACCGGCGGGCCCAGTCCGCGAGGCGCTCCGTCCCGAGCCGCTCGCCGACCTTGTAGAAGGCGACGTTGCAGGACCGCGAGACCGCCTCGGTGAGGTCGACGGTCCCGTGCCCCGACTCGACGTTGCACTTGAGGCGACCCTCGGAGCCTGTGCAGGTGAACGACTCGCCGGGCGCGACCACCCCCTCCTCGAGGGCGGCCGCGGCCGAGACGACCTTGAAGACGGAGCCCGGGGCCGGGGGAAAGTAGGGATCGGTCGCCCGATGCTTGAGGGGCCGGCGCGGGTCGGCGTCGAGCGCGCCGTAGGCGGTCCGGAACTCCTCCTCCGAGTAGGTCGGATTCGACGCGAGGGCGAAGACCTCCCCGTCCGCCGGGTCGAGGGCGACGACCGCCCCGACGACGTCCGAGATCCCGCCGTACCCCTCGCGGAGGGCGGCGAGGGCCGCGAGTTGGAGCTCGAGGTCGAGGGAGAGGGTCACCGGGCGCCCGTCGACCGGGGGATCGTCCCGCACCGTCAGGCGCCTTGCCCCCTCCGTCGAGACGACGCGGCTCCCTCGCCTCCCCCGCAGCGCCCCGTCGAGGAGGTGCTCGATCCCGAAGCCCTTCCCGCGCGCGTCGTCCGCGCGCGCCTCGAACTCCCCCACGCGCCCCTCGAGCTCCCGCAGCCGGCGCTCCTCCGCGTCCGTCCGCTCGAAGGTCCGCGCGAGGGTCCGGTACTCCTCCGCGAGCCGGGCTTCGCGCTCCATCTCCTCGCGGGTGGGACGTCCGACGAGGCCGAGGAGGGGGACCGGCGCCTCGGGGTGGAGGGCGCGCCGCGTGGTCGCCTCCGGGTAGAGGCCCGGGTATCGCTCCGGCTCGAGGGCGAGCCGGGCCACCCCCTCGAAGGGGGGATTGGACGCGACCCGCACCGGCCTCTCCTCGTGGTCGCGACGGAGGTCGCGGTCCCCGGCGTCCGCGCCGGGCCTGCCGGCGATCGCCTCCTCGATCTCGGCGCGCCGCCGGTCGAACTCGGCGAGGAGCGTCCCCGCCGGGAGCGCGCAGGCGCGCTCGAGGAGGTCGAGGTCCTGGAGAGCCTGCCGGAGCCGGGCCTCGAGCTCGGCCTCCCCCACCGCGAAGCGCTCCGCGAACGGGGCCTCGTCCGCGGAGGGGTCCTCCCGCCGGATCCGTGCCGAGATCCCCTCGGGCGACCGCCCTCGCCCCTCGGGGGGAGCGAGAAGGCGGCCGAGGTAGAACGCGGCGTCCGCGCGCTCCCGCGAGGGACGGCCGAGGAGATGGGCCGGCGAGACGCGCGCGAGGGCGCGCGCGATGCGGGGGGGATCGCCGGCCACCTCGGCGAAGGGGACCGTTCTCCCGGCGAGCATCCCGAGGAGGTGGGCGGCCTGCGCGAGGGGGCTGCCTCGCCGGAAGGCGCGATAGCGCAGCTGCAGGTCGAAGGAGCCGCGGTCCTCCGCGAGGACGACGCCGCGCCGGTCGAGGATCGGGCCGCGCCGGTAGGGGATCGTGCCCCGGCGCACGCGGAGGTTCTCCGACTCCCGGCTCCATCGGTCCCCCTCGAGGACCTGCACGTCGAACAGGCGCGCGAGGAGGAGGGCGAAGCCCGCGGCGAAGAGGACGCCGAGCCGCACGATCCGCTCCCGCGAAGTCGCCGCCGCCACGGCGGAACAAATTACCGGCGGCGGCGGCGGGGCGCGAAGGCGAAGCGCGAGAGGAGCGCGGCGAGGGCCCCGGTGCCGAGCGCGGAGACGAGGAGATCCCCGAGGGAGCCGGGGGACGCCCCCTCCGGGAAGACGGAGAGGAGGGCGGGGAGGACCACGGCGGAGAGGGCGCCCGCCAGCCCCGGCACGAACGCGCGCTCCCCGAAGAACGTCCCGGCGGCGAGGGAGGTCCCCTCGCCGAGGAGGAGGAAGGTCCCGAGCGTCGGCAGGACGGGATCGATCGAGAGGGAGGCCCGCAGCACGCCGAGGAGGAGGAGGGTCCGGGAGAAGGTCTCGCGACGGGCTGCCGCGACGGCGATCCCCGCCGCGAGGAGGGGATCGGGCGCGCTCCCGCCGAGCGGCCGCGCCGCGAGCGCGAGGAGAGGGAGCGCGAGGAGTCCGGCCAGCCCGAGGGCGCGCGCGAGGATCCTCCTCACCGCTCCCCTCCCGGGAGGATCTCGACGGGGAACGGACCGGCGGGATCGGGGTCGGGATCGAGGACGAGCCTCCCCTCCCGGACCTCCCCGCTCCCGACGAGGAGTCCCCGCGCGATCCCCTCGCCGGAGAAGTGGACGGAGCCCCGGACCGGCCCTTCGACGGTCGCCGTCGCGAACGCCCCCGCCCCCTCCGGCCGGGCCTGGCCGAGCTCGACCGTGCCCTCCCCTTCCCGGCGAAGGGAGAGGGGGAGGACGAAGCCGGGGTCGCCGAGGAGGCGGACGCGACAGGACCAGGGACCGACGGAGGCGACGAACCCGAGGAGGCGCGGACCGATCGCGACGGCGTCTCCCTCCTTCACCCCCGCGCGGCTCCCCGCCGAGAGGAGGAGGGAGCGCCGGCCCGGCGCGACCTCGGAGCGGGGGATCGCCCGCGCGGGAATCGTCGCGGCGTGCGACCCGGAGGAGGAGAGCCGGAGTTCCTCCCCCTCCCCGAGCGCGAGGAGGAGGGCGCGCGCCCGCGAGGGATCGGCGGCGGGCGCCACGCGCGTCGGGCGGCCTCTCGCGGTCCCCTCGACGAACCCGAGCAGGAATCCCGCCCCCGCCGACCCGGGGACCCCCTCCCCTTCGACCTGGAAAGGGGGCGCCGCGCAGGCGACGCGATCCCCCGGTCGGACCGGATCCATCCCCTCGCTCACGGCGATCGTGAGGAAGCGGCCTCCCGTCCCGGCCAGGACGAGGGAGGCTCCCTCCTCCTTCTCGACCCGCGGGGCCACGCGCCCGACCGCCCGGAATCGGGAGGAGCGGACGGTCCGGACGCGGCACTCCCGCGCGGAGACCTCCTCGACCACGCCGAGGAGCACGTCCCCGAGGACGGCCGGCGCCCCCGGCGCCACCCCGTCCTCGGTCCCCGCGTCGAGCCGCAGGACCGAGCCGTCCTCCTCGCGGGCGACGACGCTCGCGTGGAGGAACTTCCTCGACCGGAGAGGGGCGTCCTGCGGGAGGAGGGTGCGCGCCTCCTCGAGGAGGAACGCCCGGACGGGGTCCTCCCCGGGATCGGGCGGAGGCGAGGCCTCGCCCCGGGGCCCGAGGATGGGGAGGAGCCTCGCGAGGGGGACTCCCGCCGTCGCGGCCGCCGCCCGCGCGCGTCCCTCGGCCCGGGGCCAGGCGCCGAGGGCGAGGAGCGCGAGGGACCCCGCGAGGCGCGCTGCGGGCGGGACCACGCCGGGGACCCGCTCGCTAGACGGAGTCCTCCCCCGTCTGGAGCACGCGCGAGTAGAGGTCGAGGTTCTCGAGGAAGACCCCGGTGCCCCGCGCGACCGCGCTCATCGGGTCCTCGGCGACGCGTGCCGGGAGGCCGACCTCCTCCGACACGATCCGGTCAACCCCCCGGAGCAGGCTCCCCCCCCCGACGAGGTGGACGCCCGTCTCGACGAGGTCGGCGGCGATCTCGGGGGGGGCCTTCTCGAGGGTCTCCTTGATCGCGCCGATGATCGCGCGCGTCGGCACGAGGAGCGCCTCCCGCACCTCCTCCGAGGTGACGCGCACGCGCCGCGGCAGCCCGCCGAGGGCGTCGCGCCCTCCGACCTCCATCGCCAGCTCCGTCTCGAGGGGCCAGACCGAGCCGATCTCGATCTTGATCCGCTCGGCCGTCTGCTCGCCGATCAGGAGGTTGTAGGCCTTCTTCACGTACTGCACGATCGCTTCGTCCATCTCGTCGCCGCCGACCCGGATCGACTGCTGATTCACGATGGAGTTGAGCGCCATGACCGCGATCTCGGTCGTGCCGCCGCCGATATCGATGATCATGTTGCCCGACGGCTTCCCCACGGGGAGACCGACGCCGATGGCCGCGGCGATCGGCTCGGGGACCAGCAGCACCTCGCGC
>CBRGOK010000350.1:0-4856 GCA_967798035.1 uncultured bacterium | reverse complement strand
CGCGACCCGAGGGCCGCCCTGCGGGACGCGCGGCGCGCCCACCGGGTCGGCCCGTTCACCCACGCAATCGTCCCGCCGCGCGCGCCAGCGCCGCGCAACCTGCGTCGGTGCGCCCGGCGGGACGGAGATCCCCTCCTACCGAGGTCGCGATCCGGATGCAATACCCAATTCTTCACCGGCTTCTCCATTGAGTCAGGATCTCAATCGCCCCCCGGATCCTCCTCCCTCTCGCGGCCGGCGGAGGACGACCTTCCCGGCCACCCGGCGAGGGGGGAAGATGGCGCGCGCCCCCGGCAAGGAGTTGCGCATGGTCCGCCCCGCGATTCCCGCGCTCGCGTCGATCCTCCTCCTCGCGTCCTCCGGGAGCGCGCAGGTCTGTCCCTTCAACCCGCAGATGGCGACCTACGGGACGAACTGCGGCAGCAGCCTGAGCGGTGGGGTCGTCTCCTCCTGCTCGATCGTCCTCGACACCGGAGGCGTCACCGGAAACGTGGGACGATGGATCCTGGTCGGCGCCCAGCCGCTGGCGATCCCCTTCCCGTCGGGAACGTGCAACCCCCTCACCTGCACGCTCCTCGCGAGCCCCGACGTCTTCTTCCCCCTCGCCCCGGGCCAGAACCCCCTCCCCCTCACGATCCCGCCGGACCCCTCGCTCCTCGGCGCCTCCGCCTACCTCCAGGGGATCGGGGCGATCGCAGTCGGCGGTCCGAGCCCCTGCGCCGGCTTCACGGCAAGCGCCGGCATCCAGGTCACGCTTCTTTGAATCAGGGAGGGTCCAGGACATTCCCCGGGCGAAAGGGACGGCGATGAGGAAGGAAGTCCTGTCGGCCTCCGCGTGGGCGACGCTCGCGCTCGGCGGGGAGGCGGTCGCCCAAGCGACGGGACCCGAGTGGCGCCTGGTCTACGCCGTCCGCTACGAGACCGAGCCGGTCGAGGGGAAGAGGCCGGACTCCCGACCCTCGGACCGGGAGGAGGAGATGACCGTCGGGCTCGGGGAGGGGTACTTCCGGATCGAGAAGGGGCGGGGCCAGGCCGTCTACGACTTCCGGCGCAAGCGCGTCGTCGCCACCGACGAGGCGGGGAAGGGATGGCACGAGGTCTCGCTCTTCACGGACCTCGCCTTTCGGGTCAGTGAGTACGGGAACCGGGTGGGCCTGGGCGGGATGAGCCGGGAGATGGGGGTTTCCTTCGGCGAGCTCTCCCGTCTGGAACTGGAGACGCTCTTCGGCATCGAGATGCCCGGCGAGGAGAAGTCGAGGATCGTGGAGCAGGAGGAAGGGGGGATGCTTCGGTTCCGTGCGGGGGACGCGGCGCTCGCGGAGTGCGCCTTCTCGGAGACGGCGCTCGCGGACCCCCTCGCGACGATGCTCGGGAGGTTCCTCGCCTACCACTGCGCGCTCCACCCTCAGGTCCGCCGCGCGATCGTCGCCCGCAAGAAGGTCCCAAAGATCCTCGAGTTCCGTGCCCGCGAAGAGGGAGAGCGCCGACAAGGGCGCTTCGAGCTGAAGCGCGCCGCCCGCGGGCCGCGGGTCGGGCCCGACCCTCCGAAAGGGGAAGGGCTCACCTCCGCGTTCGAGGATCTCGAACCCCTCCTCCGGCGCGCCAGCAGCCGGCCCTCGGGCGGGACGCCGGTGCGCGCCGCCGACTTCCTCAAGGCCTCGACGGAGGCCGCGGCGCAGGGGCGGTTCCTCGACGCCTTCCTCGCGATCGCCGAGTGCAGGTTCCAGACCGGGGAGGACCCGCCGAAGGAAGCGGCGAAGGCCCTGTTCGAGAAGGGAAGTGAGGATCCCGCCCTCGTCTCCTACATGGCGAGCTTCCGCGAGGAGGATCCGCAGCGCGCGATGCAGCTCCTCGACTCGATCCCCCGGGACGGACTCGCGCGCGCCCACCTCCTCGATCTCGCGAAGGCGAATCACCTCGTTTCGGCGGGCCGCGCGGATGAGGCCGACCGGCTCTTCCGGAGGGCGCTCGAGGCGAATCCCCGGCTCGTCGGCGCCTGGCACGATCTCGGGAACCTCTACTACCACGGGTACGACACGGGGAAGGCTTGGACCTGCTGGGACGCGGCCCGGAAGATCGCGCCGGGGCACCCGATGCTGCGCTCCGTCGCCGAGCTCGAGGAGCGGCTCGAGAGGGATTTCCCGGATTCCTTCTGAAGGGTCCGGCCCGACTTGCTCGAGCGGGAGCGCTCCGCTATGAGCGGGCGTGCCCTTCGCCCACCTCCACGTCCACTCCCACTACTCCCTCCTCGACGGGACCTGCGAGGTCTCCGACCTCGTCGAGGCGGCGAAGGAGGCGGGGCACTCCGCCCTCGCGCTGACGGACCACGGGAACCTCTTCGGGGCGATCGAGTTCTACAAGGCGGCGACCGTGGCGGGGATCCGGCCGATCCTCGGCATCGAGGCCTACGTCGCCCGCCGCTCGAGGCTCGAGAAGGGCGACGCGGGGGACAACCCGACCGACCACCTGACCCTCCTCGCCATGGACGAGCGCGGGTGGAAGAACCTGATGCGGCTCGCATCGGCCGGGTACCTGGAAGGGTTCTACAAGAAGCCGCGGATCGACAAGGATCTCCTCGCGAGGCACGGGCAAGGGCTCCTCGCCCTCTCGGGCTGCCTGTCGGCCGAGGTCCCGCGCCGGCTCCTCGCCGAGGACCGGGACGGCGCGATGCGCACGGCCGGGGAGTACCAGGACCTGCTCGGGAAGGGGAACTACTTCCTCGAGGCGATGCGCGTCGGCGTCCCGGGGGAGGAGCGCGCGCTCGAGGGGCTCGTCCGGCTCTCCCGGGACGCCGGGATCCCTCTCGTCGCGACGAACGACGTCCACTACCGCCGCGCGGGGGATCGCGAGGTGCAGGACGTGCTCCTGTGCATCCACAGCGGCAAGACGCTGGCCGACGAGAACCGCTTCCGGATCGAGGCGGACGCCCTCCACTTCCGGACGGAGGCGCAGATGCGGGAGGCCTTCCTCGACCTGCCGGGCGCGGTCGACCGGGCCGGGGAGATCGCGGAGCGGGCGCAGGTGCGGCTCGAGCTCGGCACCTACCGGATCCCCGCCTTCGAGACGGGGACGGGGGAGAGCGCGGAGGCGCTCTTCGCCCGCCTCTGCGGGGAGGGGTTCGCCCGCCGCTACCCCTCCCCTCCCGAGGGGGCGCGGGAGAGGCTCGAGTCGGAGATGGGGACGATCCGGACGATGGGGTTCGTCCCCTACTTCCTGATCGTCTGGGACTTCATCCGCCACGCGCGGGAGACGGGCGTCCCGGTCGGGCCGGGGCGCGGCTCCGCCGCCGGCTCGATCGTCGCCTACTGCCTCGGGATCACGGACGTCGACCCGCTGCGCTACGACCTCCTCTTCGAGCGCTTCCTCAACGCGGAGCGGATCTCGATGCCCGACATCGACATCGACTTCTCCGACGAGGGGAGGCCGCGGGTCCTCGAGTACGTCCGGCGGCGCTACGGGGAGGCGAACGTCTCCCAGATCGTCACCTTCAGCACGATGGCGTCGCGAGCCGTCGTGCGCGACGTCGGCCGCGTCCTGGGGATCCCCCTCGGGGAGGTCGACCGCATCGCGAAGAAGGTCCCCGGAGGGCCCGGCGCCTCCCTCGAGGAGGCGCTCGGGCGCGACGAGGAGCTGAAGGAGATCCGGGACTCCGACCCCCGCTACCGCCGCCTCCTCGACATCGCCCGCGAGCTCGAGGGGCTCGCCCGCCACGCCTCCGTCCACGCCGCCGGCGTCGTCATCGCCGACCGCCCCCTCGCCGAGCTCGTCCCCCTCTACCGGAACAAGGAGGACGTCACCACCCAGTTCTCGATGAACGACCTCGAGGCGGTGGGCCTCCTCAAGATGGACTTCCTCGGCCTCAGGACCCTCACGATCCTCGAGAAGGCCGTCGCCCTCGCGAGGAGCCAGGGGGCCGAGGGACTCGACCTCGAGACGGTCCCCCTCGACGACCCGGCGACGTATCGCCTCCTCGGGACCGGGGACACGCTCGGGGTCTTCCAGCTCGAGTCGGAGGGGATGAGGAGCCTCCTCGTGCGCCTCAGGCCCGACCGCTTCGAGGACCTCGTCGCCCTCCTCGCCCTCTACCGGCCCGGGCCGCTCAACGCCGGGATGGTCGACATCTACCTCGACCGGAAGCACGGCCGGCGGGAGGTCGCCTACCCCGACCCCCGCCTCGAGCCGGTCCTGCGCGACACGCACGGGGTGATCGTCTACCAGGAGCAGGTGATGCGGATCGCGAACCTCCTCGGGGGCTTCTCCCTGAACGAGGCGGACAACCTGCGCAAGGCGATGGGGAAGAAGAAGCCCGAAATCCTCGCGCGCTACCGGGAGAAGTTCCTCGCCGGGGCGGTCGCGGGCGGAGTGGCCCGGGGGAAGGCGGAGGAGACCTGGAACCAGATGGAGACCTTCGGGGGGTACGGGTTCAACAAGAGCCACTCGACCGCCTACGCCGTCCTCACCTACCGCACCGCCTACCTGAAGGCGAACCACCGGCTCGCCTTCACGTGCGCGAACCTCACCTGCGAGGTCGCCGACTCCGACAAGGTCCGCGCGTTCGTCGAGGACGCCCGGCGCGCCGCGATCGGGGTCCTCCCCCCGGACCTCAACCGCTCCCAGGTCGGCTTCTCGATCGAAGGGGAGGCGATCCGGTTCGGGCTCGCCGCCGTGAAGGGGGTCGGGGACCGCGCGGCCGAGACGCTCCTCCCCTCCCGCGCGCGCGAGGGCCCCTTCCGCGACCTCCCCCACGCCGCGGGCTCCGTCGATCCCAAGGCGATCAATCGGGCGGGATTCGAGGCGCTGATCAAGGCGGGGGCCTTCGACTTCACGGGCTGCGACCGCGGCGCCCTGCTCGACGC
>CBRGOK010000349.1:0-4858 GCA_967798035.1 uncultured bacterium | reverse complement strand
CGTAGCGGACGAAGAAGCCGGGGGTGGGGTCGGCGTGGCGGGCGCAGGAGCGCCAAGGGCAGCGCTCGGGGTCGAAGGCGATCTTTCCCGCCGGGCGGACCATGGGGTCTTCCGGAAGGAAAGACGCGGGCGGTTACATCGAAGGGCCCGACCGCGGGAGATTCCGCAGGGGGAGGGGGGACCCGATCAACACGGACCCGGGGCAGTTTCCTAGCGCGGCGGCGCGAAGGTCTCGGCGGGGAGGCCGGGGTTCAACCGGATCCCCCGGATGCGACCGATCTCGACCTGGGGGCGGGGCGCCTCGCCGATCGTGACGGTGATCCTCCGCGGGAGCCGCAGGCCGTCCTTCGTCAGGAACTCGGAGAACCGGAAGCGCTCGACCTCGGGAGGGTCGCTGGCGGGGGAGAGGGGGGTGGCGAGGATGTCGGAGAGGTCCCCGGTCTCGGCGTCGATCCGGATGCGCAGTCGCGCGCGGTCGACCCCGCCCCGGCGGATCGGGCCGAAGGCGGCGCCCTCCCCCTCGAGGACGGCGAGGGTCCGGCCCTCGACCGTCTCGTCGGGAAGGCGGCGGAGCCCCTCGATGCGTTCGGCGAGGCGGCGGACGGAGAACACGGCGGCGAGGTCCCGCGAGAGCCGCACGCGCTCGTCGATCTCCTCGCGAGCGTCGCGGTTCTCCCGCCCCTCGAGGAGGCTCGTCCCCTTTTCGTCGCGGACCCAGTAGCGGCGGCCGTCGGTCCCGGTCGTCACGGTGACGTCCGTGACGAGGTCCTTCACCGTCGTGCGGACCCGGTCGGGGGAGGCGAAGGAGTGTTCCGCCTGGACCTCGTTGCTCCGCTCCTCGTCCCGGACGATGAAGTCGAAGACGAGGGTGAGGTCGCGGATCTCGCCCTCGCCGCCTCCCTCCGGGAACTGAGCGCGGGCGGCCTTCTCGACGATCCCGGCGACCTCGGGGGGGAAGGACGGGGCGGGTCGGGACTCCGGGCCCGAGGCGGGACCCGTCCCCTGCCCCTGGGCGAGGAAGAGGAGGAGGAGGGTCAGGGCGGCCATCGACGCGCGAGCATACGGCCGGACGGAACGGGATTCCGCAGGAGGGAGCCCGGTAGAATCCGCCCGTGGCCGCGTTCGAGAGTCTCCCCGTGGGGGAAGGAGTCCTCCTCCACCACTTGCCGGTCGACCGCTTCAAGTCGGTCACCTGCCGGGTCGTCTTCCACCTTCCGCTGAACCCTCGCGCGGCCGAGGCGGCGCTGATCCCGCCGCTCCTGCGGCGCGGGACCCGGAGGCACCCCGACCTCGTGTCGATCGGCCGGCGCCTCGACGACCTCTACGGCGCCGCGCTCGACGGGGACGTCTCGCGGGTGGGGGAGCGGCAGATCCTCGACCTGGCGATCGACATCGTCGCGCCGCGCCACCTCCCGGGCCGGGTCGACGTGCTCGCGGAGGGGCTCGCCTTCCAGCGGGAGCTCCTCCTCGAGCCGCGGCTCGAGGAGGGCCGGTTCCCGGCGGAGATCTACGAGCAGGAGCGGGAGAATCTCGCCCGCGTCGTCGAGGGTCTACTCGACGACCGGATCGCCTACGCGACCGAGCGCTGCCTCGCCCGCATGTGCGAGGGGGAGCCCTACGAGAACTATCCCTACGGGACCCCCGAGACGATCCGCGCGGCGCGGAACGAATCGGTCGTCGCCCGACACCGCTCCCTCCTGCGGTCGGCGCCGACGGAGATGTTCGTCGTCGGTCCGGCCGATCGGGGGGAGGTCGAGGAGGCGGCGGGCGCGCTCGCGCGGGCCTTGGGGGAGCGGCAGGTCGAGGTCCCCCCCGCGCCGGTCTCCCCGGGGGCCCGGCCCCCGCGGCGCTTCTCCGAGGAGATGGCGCTCGACCAGGCGAAGCTCGTCCTCGGCTTCCGCGTCGCGACCCGCCCCGGGCCCGTGGAGGACCCGGGGCTCACTCTCTTCGCGACGATCCTCGGCGGGGGGCCCTTCTCGAAGCTCTTCCGGAAGGTGCGGGAGGAGCGCTCCCTCGCCTACTATGCCTCGGCCTCCCTCGAGCGGCCGAAGGGGCTCCTCCTCCTCCACGCCGGGATCGACGCGGCGAAGGAGGGGGCGGTGACGGAGCTGTGCCTCGCCCAGGTCGAGGCGCTCGCGCGCGGGGAGATCGACGACACCGAGCTCGACGCCGCGAGACGGGCGATCCGGGCGCGCCTGAAGGGCCTCGGCGACTCCCCCTCGGGGCTGATCTCGTATGCGGTCGAACGGGGCCTGCTCGGGCGCGTCCCTGTCCCGGCCGCGGAGGAGGAGGCGATCGCGGCGGCCGGAAGGGACGAGGTGGTCGAGGCGGCGAGGCGAGTCCGGCTCGACACCGTCTTCCTCCTGCGGCCGCCGGGAGGAGCGGCGTGATCCCCTCCGAGAGGATCGTCGAGGCGCGCCTCGGGGAGGAGGTCCTCCGCGCGCGGGTGCGCAGCCTTCCGGTCCTCCTCGCGCGGAAGCCCGGCCAGGTCCGCGCCACCGGCGTCCTCGGCGTCCGCTTCGGCTCCTGCGACCGGGAGTTCCGGGAGGCCTCCGGCGGGCCGGTCGTCCGCGTTCCCGACGGGGTCGCCCACTTCCTCGAGCACAAGCTCTTCGAGGGGACGTCGGTCCCCGTCTTCCAGCGCTACGCCGAGCTCGGGGCCGCCTGCAACGCGGCGACCTCCTTCCGCACGACCCACTACTACTTCACCTGCACGGAGCAGTTCGAGACCTGCCTCGAGTTCCTCCTCGACTTCGTCCAGCGCCCCTCGATCACCCCGGAGCGGGTCGAGAAGGAGAAGGGGATCATCGAGCAGGAGATCCGGATGTACCTCGACAACCCCTCCTGGCGGGTCTTCTTCAATCTCCTGGGGGCCCTCTACGAGCGCCACCCCGTCCGCCATCCGCCGGGAGGGACCGTCGAGTCGGTCCGGACGATCACGGCGGAGGACTGCCTGCGCTGCCATCGCGCCTTCTACCGACCCGGGAACCTCGTCCTCGTCGCGTCGGGGGACTTCGACCCCGAGCGGCTCCTCGCGCGGATCGAGGGGTGGGTGGGGGCCGGGGACGGGGCCGTCGGCGAAGCGATCCCCGTCTCGGAGGAAGGGGAGGTGGCGACCCGTGAGGTGTCCGACCGGATGGCGGTCTCGCGGCCCCGGGTCCTCCTCGGGTTCCGGGCCGACCGGGGGCCGGGGATCGGGGAGGCGCTCCTGCACGAGGAGCTCTCCGGGGGCTTCGCCCTCGAGTCGCTGTTCGGCCGCTCGAGCGAGATCCACCAGGACCTCTACAAGCGCGGCGTGATCGACGACTCCTTCTCCGCCTCCGCGACCGTCGAGTCCGACTTCGCCTTCACCGTGCTCGGGGGGGAGACGAACGAGCCCGAGCGATTCCGGGAGGAGATCCTCGCCACCCTCGAGAGGGCGAAGCGCGAGGGGATCCGCGCGGAGGACTTCGAGCGCGTCCGGCGCCGCCACGTCGGCGCCGCCGTGCGCCGCTTCCAGTCCTCCGAGTCGACGGCGATGGGGCACATGCGGGAGGCGCTGCGGGGCCTCCCTCCCTTCGCCCACGTGCGCGCCCTCGAGGGCGCCCGGCGGGAGGACTCCGAGGCGTGGCTCCGGCGCAGCGTCCGGGAAGGGCGCCTCGCCGTCTCCATCCTCCGCCCCTCCTGACGGGTGGGCGGCCCCCGGCTCCGCTACCGCTTCCTCCTCGGACCGACCGCCTCGGGCAAGACGGCGGTGGCGCTGGCGCTCGCCCGCCTCTCGCCGATCGAAGCGGTGTCGATGGACTCGATGCAGGTCTTCCGGGGGATGGACGTCGGCACGGCGAAGCCGACGGCCGCGGAGCGCGACTCCCTCCCGCACCACGCCATCGACCTCGCCGATCCCCGGGAGCCCTTCGACGTCGCGCGCTACCTCTCCGCCGCCGAGTCCGCGGCGGAGGAGATCGCCTCGCGCGGGACGGTCCCCCTCTTCGTCGGGGGGGCGGGCCTCTACCTCCGGGCGCTCACCCACGGGCTCATGACCGGGGCGAGCGCCGATCCGGCCCTGCGCGAGGAGCTCCACCGCCGGGCGGAGGCGGAAGGGGGGGCGACCCTCCACCGAGAGCTCTCCGAGGTCGATCCGGTCGCCGCCTCCCGCCTCCATCCGAACGACGTGAAGCGGGTCGTGCGCGCCCTCGAGGTCTTCCGGCTGACGGGGAGCCCGATCTCCGTGCTGCAGCGGGACTGGGCGAATCCCCGGACGGAGCGCGACCGGGTCCTCGTCGGGCTGCGCCTCGACCGCGACGCCCTCCACCGGCGGATCGGCCGGCGCGTCGACGCGATCCTGGCGGCGGGCCTCGTCGAGGAGGTCGCGCGTATCCGGGACAGCGGGGGATTCGGGGCCCAGTCCTCCCAGGCGCTCGGCTACCGGGAGGCCCTCGAGCACTTGGCGGGCCGGCTCTCCCTCCCGGACTGCCGCCTCGCCGTGATCAAGGCGACGCGGGAGTTCGCTCGCCGGCAGATGACCTGGTTCCGGAGCTACCCCGACATGCGGTGGATCGACGTCGGGGAGGAGGAGGACCCCACCGCGATCGCGCCCCGGGTGGCGCGCAAGCTCGAGCTTCTTTCCCCGGCCTAGGGAGGCGAGCTCCCCCGGGGATCCCCGCCTAGAGGTACGGATCCTCCCAGTCGTAGTTCAGGAAGTAGCGGTCGATCGTCTTGTGCGCCGCGTGGAGATCCCGCCTCCAGACCTTGAGCTTGTTCGCGGTGTCCTCGTACCAGAAGCCGACGGTGGAACACCCCGACCCGGCGAACGCGACGACGGCCAGGACGGCGAGGGTGAGGAATCGTCTCATCGGGCTCTCCTGCGGATCTGTGCGGA
>CBRGOK010000348.1:0-4867 GCA_967798035.1 uncultured bacterium | reverse complement strand
AGCACCATCTGGGTCCAGGACCGGTGGCCCCCGGTCTTCATCGCCCCCCCCTCGATGCGGGACCTGCGCCGCCGCCTCGTCGCGCGCGGGACCGATTCGCCGGCCGTCGTCGAGCGGCGGATGCGCAACGCCCGCCGCGAGATGCGCCACGCGAAGCGGTACGATCGCGTCGTCGTGAACGACGACCTCTCCCGCGCCATCGCCGAGGTCCGCTCGATCCTCGGCCTGCGCGCCTCACGCAGGACCGGCCGGGGCGCCTCCTCCAGGGCCCGGAGCCGGAGGCGGGTCGCGTGAGCGCCGAGCGCCGCTGCGTCGTCCTCGCCGTCTCGGGCTCGGTCGCCGTCTACAAGGCGTGCGAGGTCGCCTCGACGCTCGTCCAGAAGGGCTACCGCGTCCCGGTCGCCCTCACGCCCAGCGCCGCGCGCCTGGTCACCCCCGTCCTCTTCCGCGCGATCACGGGAGAGGCCGCCGTCGTCGACGAGTTCTCCCCCGACGCGCCGGCCGCGATGACCCACATCGCCTTCGCCGACGCCGCCGACGCCTTCCTCGTCGCCCCCGCCTCCGCCGACGTCCTCGCCCGCCTCGCGCTCGGCCTCGCGAACGACCTCGTCACGACGACCGCGCTCGCGCTGCGGCCCGAGGCGAAGCGCCTCTTCGCCCCGGCGATGAACGCCCGGATGCTCGCCAATCCGGCCGTGAAGCGGAACCTCGAGGCCCTTCGCTCGCTCGGGTGGCAGGCGATCGATCCCGAGAGCGGCCACCTCGCCTGCGGCGTCGAGGGGCCCGGCCGCCTCGCCGACCCGGCGAAGATCGTCGCCGCGGTCGAGCGCGCGCTCGCCCGCTAGCCCCCGTCGAGACGGGCCGGTCCCGGTCCGCCTCCCGAAGGGTGTCCCTTCAACGGGGGGGACAAATCGGCTAGACCCTGGCCCGGCATGGTCCGGGTGCTCGTGACGGCGGGACCGACCCGCGAGCCGATCGACGAGGTGAGATACCTCTCGAACCGGTCGAGCGGCCGGATGGGGTACGCCCTCGCCGAGGCCGCACGCAGGGCCGGGCATCGCGTAACCCTAGTGTCAGGGCCAACATGCCTCCGTCCACCCACCGGGGTACGGTTCGTGCCTGTGACGACCGCCGACGAGATGAGGCAGGCCGTCAGGAGGGTTGTCCGGGTCGCGGACGCCGTGCTAATGTGCGCGGCCGTCGCCGACTGGCGACCCCGGAAAAGGCACCGCGGGAAGCTCCGGAGGGAGACGAGGCCGAAGCCGCTGCTCCGGCTCGTTCCTAACCCGGACATCCTCGCGGAGCTCGGGCGGCGCAAGGGAAGTCGCACGCTCGTGGGGTTCGCGCTCGAGCCGGGGGCGACGTTCGGAGCCCGGGGACCGTTGGCGGGGCGGTTAGGCCCCGCCGAGAAGAACGCACGGCGGAAACTCCGCCGGAAGAATCTCGACTGGATCGTGCTGAACGGTCCCGAGGCCCTCGAGGGCGACCGCACCTCCGCCGCCGCGATCGCGCGCGACGGGCGGGTCCTCGTCTTCCGGAACCTCCGGAAGGCGGCGCTCGCCCGCGCCCTCGTCGGCCTCGTCGTCGGGAAATAGGGGACCCCTGACCGCGACCACCGGACGCGTCCGGGCGGTGCTCCGCCGCGCCGACGGCGCCGCCGCGCGCCTGGAGCACAAGCTCCGCGAGATCGGCGGGCTCGGCCTCGTCGCGCTCGGGCTCTTCCTCCTCGTCGCCGTCGCGACCTTCCGGTACGACTACGGCGGCGCCGGATCGGGGCCCGGGGTGGCGAACCTCTGCGGCTTCGTCGGGCACCGGGTCGCGCGCGGGTCGGTCTACCTCTTCGGGTCGGCGGCCTTCGTCCTCTACTCGTGCATCTCCGTGTGGGGGATCTTCGTGCTCCTGCGCCGCAGCGTCGTCGGCTGGGTCTCGAAGTCGGTCGGGCTCCTCGTGCTCACCGTCGCCCTGTCGGTCCTCCTCGGCCACCTCCGCACGCTCGAGGAGTCGATCGGTCCGAGCCGGCCGATGGGATGGGCGGGTCTGGTCGGCCACTCGGTCGCGCCCCTCCTCGGCCAGGCGCTCGGGAACTTCGGGACCTATCTCGCGATCGCGCTGATCCTCTCGATCTCCGCGCTCCTCGCGACCGACTTCGCCTTCTACCCGATCCTCGCGGCGCTTCTGCGGAAGGAGCGCCCCGGCCCCGCAACGCGGGGGCGAAGGACCCTCCTCGGGTCGGCCTTCGCGGGGATCCGGGCGGTCGGGGAATGGATCTCGCGGCGCCGGGCGGGCGTCGCGGGGGAGCCCGAGGTCGCGCGAGGATCCCTCGCGCCGGCCCGTCCGGCCGCCGAGCGGCCGATCGTGCTCCAGCCCGCGAGCGCCCGGACCGGGGAGGCGAAGGCCGAGAAGGGAGCGGATCCGAAGCCCGAGCCCCCGGCGGCCTCCCGCCTCGCCGGGGAGAACGGCGGCGCGAAGAAGGCGCCGATTCCCGAGAAGCGCGAGGGGGCGAAGGGAGGATCGACCTCCGCTGCCCCCCGGCCGCGCAAGCCCGACCTGGCGACGCTTCCCTTCCCCTTCAAGAGCCGCTTCGTCCTCCCCTCCCTCGACCTCCTCGACGCGCCTGCGCGCGCGCGGCCCTCCCTCGACGCGGAGATCGCGGCGAACGCGGGGACGATCGAGCAGGCGCTCACCTCGTTCCGGATCGAGGCGCGAGTCGTCGCGGCGGAGGAGGGGCCGGTCGTGACCTTCTACGAGCTGGAGCTCGCCTCGGGCGTGAAGGTCTCGAGCCTCGCCGCCCTCGCCGACGACCTCGCGATCAAGCTCAAGGCCGGCTCCGTGCGCGTCGTCGCCCCGATCCCGGGAAAGTCGACCGTCGGCCTCGAGGTCCCGAACTCCGTGCGGCGGATCGTGCGGCTGCGGGAGCTGATCGAGTTCGACCCCGACCGCGCCCGGAGCGCGGCCCTCCCCCTCTTCCTCGCCCGGGACATCAGCGGCCGGACGGTCGTCGACGACCTCGCCGGGATGCCCCACCTCCTCGTCGCGGGAGCCACGGGGTCGGGGAAGTCGGTGTGCGTGAACGGGATCATCCTCTCCCTCCTCCTCACGCGGACGCCCGAGGAGTGCCGCTTCATCCTGATCGATCCGAAGATGGTCGAGCTGCAGGCGTTCCGGGGCATTCCCCACCTCCTCTGCCCGGTCGTCACGAACATGCGCAAGGCCCCCGGCATCCTCGACTGGGCCTGCGGGCAGATGGACGAGCGCTACGACCTGCTGTCGAGGACGGGGGTGAAGCACATCACGGACTACAACGCCCTCGGCGAGAAGGAGCTCCGGGCACGCCTGGCGGACGGGTTCGACCCGGAGAAGACCCCGGCGCGCCTCCCCTACGTCGTCATCGTGGTCGACGAGCTCGCCGACCTCATGCTCATCGCGGCGAAGGAGGTCGAGACCTCGATCACCCGCCTCGCCCAGAAGTCGCGCGCGGTGGGGATCCACCTCGTGCTCGCGACGCAGCGTCCCTCGACGAACGTCATCACGGGCCTCATCAAGGCGAATCTCCCGACGCGGGTCGCCTTCCAGGTCGCGGCGAAGGTCGACTCGCGCGTGGTCCTCGATGCCAACGGGGCGGAGAAGCTCCTCGGCCAGGGGGACATGCTCTACTCCCCGCCGCGCGCCTCGATCCTCGTCCGCGCGCAGGGGGCGTTCGTCACCGACGGGGAGGTCCGGCGGGTCACGGCGTTCCTCGCGGACCAGGGGGGCCCGGAGTTCTCCCCCGACCTCGTCCAGGTCCCCGCGGGCGGGGGCCCCCCGCAGGCGGGGCTCGAGGACGAGGAGGAGTTCGAGGGGCCCGATCCCCTCTACGACGACGCGGTCCGGGTCGTGATCGACAGCCAGCGCGGGTCGGCCTCGCTCCTCCAGCGCGCGCTCGCGATCGGCTACACGCGCGCCTCCCGCCTGATCGACCGCATGGGGGAGGACGGGGTCGTCGGGAAGTTCGTCGGGAGCAAGGCGCGGGAGGTCCTCCTGACCGTCGAGGAATGGGAGGCGCGTCGCAGGGACGCGGGAGCCGCCCCCGCGCCCGCCCCCGTCACGGAAGGGGAGGCGCCGAAGTGAGGGCACCGTGGAGGGCTCCCTGAATCTCCTCGCGCAGGCTCCCGCGCGACGCACGGGCGGCGCCCTCGCCGCCGCGGCGCTCGCCGCGGTCGGGCTCTCCGGCTTCCAGGGGGTCGGGCTCGCCTACCACCGCCTCTTCCGCCCCGGGACCGAGTTCGACCGCAACTTCCTCACGCTCTCCCTCGTCCGAGTCGAGGAGGCCCTGGGGCTCCTCCCCTCCCTCCTCCTCGCGGGGCTCGTCCTCCAGTGGGGGGTCTCCACCTTCGTCCGCGGCGCCCTCAAGGGACCCGCCGCGAGGAGTGCGGGGATCGCCGGCGCCGTGCTGTTCGCCGCCTCGTTTCTCGCGATCGCCGAGGGCCCCGCCCACGGGGGATGGATCGGCGCCCGAACCTCGGCGGGGATCGCCGCCCTGATCGGGACGTGGGGCGCGGCGGCGCTCTTCGTCTCGGCGGGTCTCCTCGCGCTCCACCTCGCGACCGATGGATTCTTTGCGCCCTCCGGCGCGGGCCGTTCCCCGGCTCCGGCGATCGAGGGCTTCGGCGAGATGTTGACGAGGATGCAGCCCGGCCGTCCGCTGCCGGCGCCCGCGCCCCTCTCCCCCGAGGCGGCACAGGCGGAGGGCGGCGGGGGAACGGAGCGAGAGGACGTTCCGTCCAACGCTCCGGTCCGGCCCAAGTCCGGCGTGGCCGACGGCCGAGACGGGTCGGCCGACCCGACGGCGGGTGAAACCGGGACCGGAGTCCCGGCTACGGACGAAGGG
>CBRGOK010000347.1:0-4869 GCA_967798035.1 uncultured bacterium | reverse complement strand
CCATCTTGTCCTGCGCGGCCTTCATCTCCACAGGGGCGTACTCGGTCCCGCCGGAGCGCAGGGTGGGGCGGGTCCCCAGGGCCCCGCGGGGCCGCAGGGCGTTCCGGGCCCGCAGGGTCCGGAAGGGCCCACGGGTCCCGTCGGTCCGGGCGGCGGACTCCGATACTTCGTGCCCGTCGTCATGGGTCAGGTCACCTTGAACAACGCTCCGCCGGAGGGAGCAGAGGATCTTGGCCCCGGGCACAGCCGTTACGAGATCGACCTCACGGGCGCCGTGAACTTCTACGGGCAGGTCATCTTCTCCGTCATCCCCGCTCCCGCGGGGGTCGCCCGGTTCGAGTACTCGACAGACGGCGGCTCGACGTGGGCCACGCTCGTCGAGATGGCGCCGGGGTACACGGCGAACGAGCTCAAGCTCGGCCCGTCGGTCCCCGTCCCCGCCGGCGCGAAGGTCGCGAACTGCCTCCTGCGCATGGTCGTCACCGGCGACGGGAAGGCCGACCCGCGGGCCCGCAAGTCGGGCCTGATGTTCCACCCCTAGAACAGGCTCTTGGCGGCGAACCGCCCGGTGCGGGTCTTCCCGTGCCGGGCGAGGAAGGCCTTCTTCGCCGCTTCGCCCGCCGCGAATCCCGCCTCCAGGGTCTCGAGGAGGGCGGCCTGCGCCTGCGCATCGGCCTTCGCGCCGAGGACCGCCTTCTCGAGACCCGAGAGCGCCGCAGCGAGGCCGGCGGCCTTCGCGCGGGGGGCGATCTCCGCCAGTCTCGCCTCCGCCCCGAGGGCATCGGGGAGGGCGACGTCTGGGTGAAGGAGCAGCGCGGTCTCGATCGCCAGAGTCGAGCGCAGGTCCTCGAGGACCAGGCCGGCGAGGCGCTCGGGCTCGAACCCCTTCGACGCGGGTCCTCGTCGAGCCGCGCCCTTCTTGAACGCCGCGACCTCCCCCCGGGAGAGGGAGGCGAATGCCTTCCGCGTCTCCTCGACGTCGGCGCCCGCGCGCAGGCACCGCAGGACGTCGAGACCGACCTCGCGAGCGGGATCCGCTGCCGAGCAGAAAGCGGGTCCGAGGGGGAGGAGGAAGTCAGGCGGCCACCCGATCCCCTCCGTCCGGACCCCCCGGATCGGCGTGGGGCGATCGTTCACCCCGAGCCGGAACTCGAGGAGCCCGGAGGGGCACTTGAAGACGTTCGGGATGATCCCCCATCCCCCTGTCGTGCGCCCGACCGAGATCGCGCGCCCCGTCTCGGACACCGCCCAGGTGAAGGTTTCTGCGGAGGAGACCTCCAGCTCGTCCTGGAGCATCGCGACTGGCCCGTCGAACTGCCAGGAGCCCGAGGGCTCGATCCGGCCGTGGTTCCCGTTGGCGACCCCCTTCGGGAACAGGCGGCCCGCCATCTCCCAGGCTTCCCCGTCTCCGCCTCCTCCCATCCCCCGGCAGTCGAGGAGGAGGGCTTCCATCCCCTTCAGCGCGTCGAATGCGCGGTGGAAGGCGTCGGCCGTCGCCCGGTCCATCCCCCCGGTGATCCGGATGTACCCGAGCTTGGGCAGACCCGGCACGGAGAGGATCTTCGAGACTGCGCCCTCGGCGGAGGTCACCCCCTCGGGGAGGGTCGCCTCGCTCGGGTAGTAGGCCTTCCCCCCCGGGCCCCAGCGCCCGACTCGCAGCTTCCTCGACTTCCCCTCGGGGGTGAGGGCGAGGATCTCGACCTCCTGCTTCTCGCCGAAGGGGAGGAAGCGGTTGCCGAGGGAGGCGAAGAGGGAGTGGTCGCTCGAGGACCCCTGGAACGCCGTGATCCGGCGCCTCTCCCGCTCGGCAGCGAGGAAGATCGGCATCCCCTCGACCTCGACGATCGCGGAGCCGAGGGGGAGCGATCCCTCGAGGGGGTGGCCCTTGCCGATCCCGCGGACGAGGACGCGCCCGCGGTCCCAGGCGAGCCACAGCCCGCCGCCGTAGAGCCCGTCCCACTTCGAGGGGAGGAGCTTCCAGTCGACCGCCGTCTCGACCACGCCGGTGTGGCTGTCGCGCAGGAGGGCGAGGAGGCGCATCGCGTTCTTCACGTGCTCGGCGTCGCTCGCGCATTTCTCGAAGAGGGGACGGAGATCCGCCGCCCCCGCCTTCCAGTCGATCTTCTTCGAGGCGACGGCGGCGCCCCGCCGGGCCACCGTCTCCTGGATGAACTCGAAGTCCTCGAGGTACTTGGAGGAGGGGGACCCGGCGAGGAGGAGGAGCGGAAGCAGGGGGACCGGCCGGGCCACGGGTCGGATCCTCGCTTCGGCCGGCTCCTCGGTCGAGGGCGGAACCTAGCGGGAGGGCCCGGCGTCCCCTAATGTGATCCCTCGGTAGGTGGGCGGGTCGAAGCCGGCGCGCGTGCTCCGGGCGGCCCGCTCACGGGAATCATCGCGCGGAGGTGATCCAGTGAGAGTGGTCCTTTCGTTGCTGGCGACCGCCATCCTCCTCCTCGGTTCGCCTGCGGCTCCCGCCCAGATCGTCATCCACGAGGAGACCGCCTGGGTCGGTCCCCCGTTCCCGATGGGGGACTACGACTCGCAGTTCGTCCCCGTCATCGGGCCTGCCGGCTACGCAGGTCCGATCAACGCGCCGGGTCTCTGCGAGCTCGTCCCGCCGGCACCGGGCGGGCCCCTCGGCTTCCCGGGCCCGACCCTCTGGCACACCGAGGTCGACTGCTGCGCGGCGGGGGCGGGGGCGCCCCTGGGATGGGGTCCCACCTTCGCGGCCTACAACTCGGGGCCGGGAGGGCTCGTTCCGTACACGTACCTCACGGGCGCCGGGGGAGTGGTGACGGCGAACGCCGGGGCGCTCTGTTCCTACGGGATCGCCGGAGTGAGCTTCCGGCCGCCGAGCCCCATCGGATTCGGCCAGCTCATCGTCCTGTGCTTCGACTACGTGAAGGGCACGGAGACGGGCGGCACCCCCGCGTTCGACACCTCCTTCGTCGAAGTCCGGCCGGCCCCCTGCGGCGAGCCCGCCGCCGTCGACCCTGCGACCGCCCCTCCCTGGACGGCGATCTCCGTGATCCCCGGGCTCGTGGGGTGCGCGGCACCCGTCACCTGCTGCATCGGCCCCTTCAACCCCGCCCTCGACTCGATGTTCATCACGCCGCCCGGCGCCCCGGTGGGGGGGAAGATCCGGTTCCGGTTCGACACCCACGACTTCCAGTTCAATAACTACTGTGGCTGGGCCGTCGACAACGTCCGGCTGACGAACGAGGAGTGCGCTCCCTCCTGCCCCGGAGCGATCTCGCCGACGATCGCCTCCTTCGGGGGTGAGCCGATCTCTCCCAATCCGGGCTACGGCCTCTCCCTCTCGAGCGCGCCTCCGGGGTCCTTCGCGATCCTGAACATCTCGCCGGGGAACATCCCCCCGACCCCGATCCCCTTCCCGGCAGCCTGCCTACTCTGCTGCCCGCCCTTCATCATGTTCCCGGCGGTCGCGGTCGGGGCGACGGGCTCGGCCTCCCTCCCGGTCCCGATCCCGGCGGGGATCGCCCCCTGCACGTCGGAGGTCTGCGTGCAGTGGTACATCTTCGTGCCTCCTCCCTCGCCGTTGGGAATCATCACTTCCTCCGCGGGGAAGGTGCGCTTCCAGATCGGCTGATCCGGATCGAACGTCGAGTTCCCCACGCGCGGGCCGCCTCCGAGGCGGCCCGCGCTCCTTTGCCGGAGCCCGTCCCTACGGACAGACGGTGACCCGCAGCCCCGCCGTGAGGGCGACGCTCGAGTTCGCGGCCGGGTCGAGGATCCCCGACTGGGAGGAGACCGTCGCGCCGACGAGGGAGGGGTCGTTCGGGATGGCGAGGGGCACCGTCGCGAAGCCCGCGCCGGGGACCCCGACCGGGCCCCCGAGGGTGAGCGGGATCACCGCTCCGGGGAGGACGAAGATCGTCCCCCCCGCGAAGGGGATGGCCGTCTCGACGGCGTTGAGGATGAGGAGCGCAGGTGCTCCGCCGCGAGCGGCGGCGACGGTGAGACCGAAGGAGGCGTTCCCGACCTGGGCCGACCCGCCGGAGGCCACCAGCACGGGAGTGATGCCTCCCGTGCCCGGCGTCCCCGTCCCGAGGGCGAGAGGCGAGGGGCATCCGACCGGCTCGACGCAGGTGCGGATCAGCCAGTTGCCGTTGTAGAAGCCCGGGCACAGCGGGAAGCCGAGGACCGTGGCGGTGGCGGCGTCCCGCCACCCCTGCCCCTGGATGAAGATCAGGTTCTTCTGGGAGCCCGCCGTGCAGGCGCAGAAGAGGCCCGAGCAGGTCGCGTCCGTCGCGAAGTTCGTCGTGTAGCTGGCGGGGCACGACCCCGCGAGGGCGTTCACCTCCATCCACCACGCCACCACGATCTTGCCGGAGGAGGCGACGACGTTGAACGAGGAGAGGGAGGGGGAGAGGTTGATGCCGCTGCTCGTGACGCCGATGCTGCTCCCGGTCGCGGTGCTCCACTTGAACAGGCTCGGGCCGAGCGGCGGGCTCCCGCCCCTGAAGGTGACCCCCTCCAAGATCAAGAGGTCGACCGCGGCCTGGATCCCGTTGGCGCCCCCGTTGTTGATGTAGCCGATCGCGGCGCCGTGGACCTTCACCTGTGCGCCCATCCCGCCCACGTCGAAGACCGCGGCGGCGGCCTCCCCTTCACAGAGCCCCCCAACGACCGCCACCTGCGTCGGCCCGCTCGGGACTGCCGGGAGGTTGTCGTTCTTGAGGAGGGTCTGGCCGGGGCCGCAGGTCTGGGCGGCCGAGACCGGGCCGAACACGCAGAGGAGGAGGGCGCTCGGGACGAGAAGGATCGGGGTGCGGCTCATGGTTTCCTCCCTATGACATCCGTGATCGCGGCCCGAGCCAGGTGGGAGAACTATCCCCCGGCCTCGTC
>CBRGOK010000346.1:0-4887 GCA_967798035.1 uncultured bacterium | reverse complement strand
ACGGAGAGGCGCACGAGCCGGACGAGGGGCCCCTGCCGCGCGTACTCGTGGAGGTAGAGGGCGGCGACGATGCCGAGCGGGACGACCGCGAGGGTCATCACGAGGACCATCAGGACGGTCCCGAGGATCGCGGGGGCGATCCCCCCCTCCGTGTTCGACTCCCGGGGCTCCTCGCCGACGAACTCCCAGAGGCGCGAGAGGTAGACGGAGAGCCGGCCGAGGAACCCGAGGGCGTTCGGGCGGACGGCGCGGACGACGGAGGCGAGGGGGATCTCGACCTCGCGCTCGTCCGCGAGGAGGAGGACCGCGGTTCGGACCGCCTCCTCGAGCCGCGGGGCGAGCCTCCCCCGCCGTTCGGCGCGCGACTCCTCGAGGAGGCGCTCGAAGACCTCGAACCCCTCCTCCCCCGCCCCCCCCGCGCGCGCGCCGGCCTCCCGGGTCTCCTTCAGGATCCCGACGGAGGGCCCCCACTCGAGCCGCTCGAGGTAGAAGGCGTCGGGCGGGAGGGAACGCCCCGTCACGGCATCGTCGTCGACCCAGACGAAATCGGCCCCCATCTCCTTCCGGTTCCCCGTCCGGTAGAGCGTCCGGGTCCGCGGCGCGGCCTCCGCCGCGACCTCCTCGGGGGTCCGCGGGATCCCCTCCGATTCCCACGGCTCCCCGAGCACCTTCTTCCCCTCCCTCGTCTCGAGGAGGACGAGGGGACGCGGCCAGAAGAAGCCGAGCCCGCGGAAGGCGAGGAGGAAGACGACGCCGCCGACGCAGGCGAGGAGGAGGAGGAGGGCCGCCCCGGTCCCGAGGACGAAGGGGTCGCCGCGCCGCCAGAACGTGGAGGGAGCCGACTTCACCATCGCGCGTAGCGCTTGCGCAGGCGGTTGCCGACGACGTCGGCCGCCGTGTTGCAGAGGAAGGCGAAGACGAAGAGGAGGGCCCCGGAGAGGAAGAGGACCCGGTAGAGGGAGGAGCCGACCGGGGCCTCGGGCATCTCGACGGCGATGCACGCGGAGATCGTCCGCATCCCGCTGAACATGGAGAGGTCGAGGACCGGGGTGTTCCCGGTCGCCATGACGACGATCATCGTCTCGCCGATCGCCCGCCCGAAGGCCAGCATGAGGGCGGCGAAGATCCCGGGGCTCGCCGCCGGCACGACGAGCCGCCAGGCGGTCTGCCAGCGCGTGGCGCCGAGCGCCTCGCTCGCGGCGAGGAGGGAGCGCGGGACGTTCGAGAGGGCGTCCTCCGCGACCGTGTAGAGGATCGGGATGACCGCGAAGCCCAGGGCGAAGCCGACGACGAGGGCGTTCCTCGGCTCGTAGGCGATCCCCCCCACCTCGCGGAGCCACGCCCGCAGGTTCCCCCCGAAGAGCGCCCCCTCGAGCGGGCCCGAGACGGCGAGCGCCGCCGCGATCCCCGCCGCGAGGAACCCGCCGACGTAGAGGAGCTCGCGACCGGAGGAGAGCCGGCCCCGCACGCGCGGGGGGAGGAGGCGCAGGACCGCGACGCCGAGCCCCACGGAGACCGGGACCGCGAGGAGGAGGAAGCCGACGGCGGCGAGGTTGCGCTCGACCGTCGGGGAGAGCCAGAGGCCCGCGAGGAAGCCGACGACGACGGAGGGGAGCGCCGCCATGATCTCGACCGTCGGCTTGACGAGGGCCCGGAGCCGGGCGGGGGCGAACTGGCTCGTGTAGAGCGCCGCGAGGAGGGCGAGCGGCGCGGAGAAGAGCATCGCGTAGAGGACCCCCTTCAGGGATCCGAACACGAGCGGGACCAGGGAGAACTTCGGCTCGAAGTCGTCCGTCCCGCCGGTCGACTGCCAGACGAACTCCGGCCGGTCGTACCCCTCGTAGAGGACCGGCGCGAAGAGCGCTCGCAGCGTCACCTCGGGATGCGGGGCGCGGCTCTCGAGGCGGCGAAGGTATCCCCTCTCCCCGGCGACCTCCGCCCCGTCGCGCTTGGGCGCCATCGCGGCGAGCGCCTCCCACTGGGGGGGGCCCGGCTCCCATTCGGCGAGCGTGCGCTCGGTCGTGACGTGGTCGAGGCGGACCCCTCCCTGGCGGTCGACGACGAGGAAGGACTTGTCGCGCCGCGAGGCGGCGAAGGCGGTCACCGCCGCCGCGGCGGGGCGGAACTCGCGGACGCGCGAGAGGGTGCGTACGGCGCCGCCCGACCGGATCCCCTGCCAGCCCGAGACGGAACCCTTCTCGTCGCCGACGAGGAGGGTCTGCGACCCGAAGGCGAAGGCGAGGGCGGTGACGCGGGCGCCCCCGGCGTCGAGGTTCTCCCGCAGCTCGCCCCCCTCCTCGTCGAGCGCGTAGCGCAGGACCCGCCCGTCGCTCGTCCCGACGCACAGGGACTCGGCGTCCTGGTCGAGGGCGAGGGTGGTCGGCTCGCGCCCGGCGAGAGTCCCCGAGAGATCGGCGAGGCGGACGCGCTCCCCCTCCACGTTGCGGGAGGCGAGGGCGAGGAAGTCGGGGCCGGCCGCGGCCACGGTGAAGCGCTCCGCGCGCAGGCTGACGGCGACGAGGGATACCGGCTTCCCGTCCTCACGGACGGGGAGGGCCGCCTGCCAGGCGACCCGGACATTCTGGCCCGGGCGCCGCCCCTCCGCGTAGAGCGACTCGTACCCGATCCCGGCCACGAGGACGCGCCCGTCCGACGTGCCGGCGGCGAGGAGGTCGGCGTCGAGGGCCCGGGCGCCGCCGAGGACCTTCGCCCCGCCGAGGCCCTCGAGCGGGACCTCCGCATCGATCCGCCCCCCGCGGAAGTCGAGGAGGCGCACGACGCCGCGACTGGAGAGGACCCAGCCCGTCTCGCGGTACTCGTCCTCGCCGACGGCCAGCGGGCGCCCGCCGGCCCCCTCGACCTGGACGTTCTCCTTCTCCGAGACCCGGACGGGGTAGAGGAGGGGAAGGGCCTCGGCGAAGACGAAGACGAAGATCCCGAGGACGGCGAGGACGATCGTGATCCCCCCCGCGGTGATCCCCCGCCCGATGAGGGCGTCGAGGAGCCGCATGCGCCGCAGGCGCTCCTCCGGCGCCTTGGGCGGCCGGCGCGGCGGGGCCGGCGGGGAGGCGAGGGCGGGGTCGGGCAAGGCGTGGTCTTCCGTCTATCTCGGAGAGCGAGGGCGCGGGGGAGGACGGTCCGTCCACCCTCGCGCCCCCGGACGATGCGGGAGGATTAGGTCCCTCGATCCGACCCCCCTCACTCGAGGAGCTTCAGCTCCTTGCGCGCGACCTCGAGCGGGAGCGGGAGGTACCCGTCCTTCACGACGACCTCCTGCCCCTCCCGCGAGAAGACGAACCGGCAGAACTCGCGGACGAGGGGGTCGAGGGGCTTGCCCGCCGGGCGGTTCACGTAGACGTTCAGGTAGCGCCCGAGGGGGTAGTTCTCCGCGATGACGTTCTCGAGGTTGGCGCCGAAGGCCTTCCCGCCGTTCTTCGAGGAGAGCGGGACCGCGCGGACGTTCGGGGTCGCGTACCCGATCCCCGAGTAGCCGATCGCGAACCGATCCTCGGCGACGCCCTGGACGACGGAGGCCGAGCCGGGCTGCTCCTTCACGGTCGAGCGGTAGTCCCCCTTCTTCAGGGCGTGCTCCTTGAAGAAGCCGTAGGTCCCCGAGGCGGCGTTGCGGCCGAAGAGGCTGATCGGGGCCTTCGCGAAGTCCCCCTTGAGGCCGAGCTGGCCCCAGGACGTGATCTCCTCGGTCCAGCCCCCCTTGCGGGTGTTGCTGAAGATCGCGTCGACCTGGGCGAGGGAGAGGCTCTCGAGCGGGTTGTCCTTGTGGACGAAGACCGCGAGCGCGTCGAGCGCGGTGCGCAGCCGCGTGGGCTTGCAGCCGTACTTCTTCTCGAAGTCGTCGATCTCGTCGTTCTTCATCTCGCGGGACATCGGCCCGAGCTGCGCGATCCCCTGGATGAGGGCGGGGGGCGCCGTGCTCGAGCCCTTCCCCTCCACCTGGACCTTGACGTCGGGGTAGATCTTCCGGAACCCCTCGGCCCACAGCGTCATCAGGTTGTTCATCGAGTCGGAGCCGACGCTGCTGAGCGTCCCCTTGAGCTCGAGCCCCTCGACCTTGCGGTAGGGGTCGTGCTGGAGGTCGTCCCCCGAAGAGAGGGGGAGGGCGGGGAGGCCGGCGAGCGCGAGGACCGCGAGGCCGGTCGAGGCGAACCATCCGTTCACCGAGATCATGGAGTCTCCTTTGCGGTCCAGCCGCACCCCGCCGTTCCCCCCGGCCGGCCCTCCCGGGGCCGGATCGCACAGGGCCGGAGTCGGGGTCCTCCGGGTCGGGAGAAGGATCGGCCGGGCCTCCGAACTCCTTACAAGTCCTTCGTGAATTCCCTGTAAAGGCCGCTATCCGAACCGCCCCGTGACGTAGTCCTCCGTCTCGCGGCGGGAGGGGTTCGTGAAGATCTCCTCGGTCGGGCCCTCCTCGACGAGGACGCCGTTCAGGAAAAAGGCGGTGCGGTCCGAGACGCGCGCCGCCTGCTGCATGTTGTGGGTCACGATGACGATCGTGTAGCGCTCCTTGAGGTCGTGGATCAGGTCCTCGATCTTCCCGGTGGAGATCGGGTCGAGCGCCGAGGCGGGCTCGTCCATCAGGACGACCTCCGGGTCGGTGGCGAGGGCGCGCGCGATGCACAGGCGCTGCTGCTGCCCCCCCGAGAGGCCGAGCGCGTTCTCCCCGAGCCGGTCCTTCGCCTCGTCCCAGAGCGCGGCGCGGCGGAGGCTCCTCTCGACGCACTCCTCGAGGACCCCGCGGTCGCGGACCCCCTGGAGGCGCAGCCCGTAGGCGACGTTCTCGAAGTTCGACTTCGGGAAGGGGTGGGACTTCTGGAAGACCATCCCGACCCGGCGGCGCAGGATCTCGACCTCGACGTCCCGGCCGTAGAT
>CBRGOK010000345.1:0-4905 GCA_967798035.1 uncultured bacterium | reverse complement strand
CCGGTGTGCGGCCCCAACGCCGCGACGGGCAACGCCGCGGGCGACGCGTTCTGGAAGATCTGGGGGGTCGAGAACGGGATGTCCCGCGGAAGCGGCCTCGCCACTTTCACGAACTGGGAGATCGGCGCGGACAACACGACCGCGGGTTGCGGACCCGGCGGGACGGGGACCCTCACGTTCGTCATCCCCAACCTCGAGCTCCGTCCGGTCACGCTGGCCGGCTTCACGCCCGGCGTGAAGGAGCCCGACATGACGGTCCCGGCGACCTACGCCGCCGCCGGCGGGACGATCGCGCTGCCGACGGGCGCGTTCCGGATCAACGTCTCGATCCTGACCCCGACGGTCGGGGTTCCCGCCTCCTGCCTGGCGACCACCACCCTCCCGACGCTGTCGAACGCCGACGTCGCGATGCTCTTCCTCCTCACCCCGGGTGGGGCGGCGGGCTCGGGGACGTACTACGAGAACCTCCGGACGACCACCGAGGTCAACACGATCTCGAACCCCTCGGTCCCGCCCGGACCCGTGGGGAACAGCTACTCCGGTTCGTTCGACGCCCTCCTCGGCGCCGTGACGCACATGCCGGTCAACGAGGAGCTCTTCGCGGAGATGGGTTTCTACGAGTCGACGCTCGAGGTCTACCGGCAGACGACCGGTTTCGCGACGCCAACGCGCGGCTCGGGAGCGCGGGAGCTCGCGGCAGGGAACACGCTCCTGCTGCGGGTCGAGGACTGGCAGGCCGGCGCCGACGCGATGGCCGGACAGGATCGCCTTTCCGCCATCCTGATCTCGGACAACTCGGCCGGGAGCCCGGTCGGGCAGGCGCCTCCCGGAGGCGGGCCCGGCTTCTTCCCGGGATCGGCTCTTCTGCCGGGCTCGGCGGGGCTCGCTCCGCTCTACCCGACGCCTCTCCTGGGCCAGTTGCTCGTCCCCTTCTCGGCGACGGTCGGGCAGGGCTTCAACTGCCACGTCGTCGGGGACGTGAACTGCGGCGCGACGGGACTCCCGAGCGTGTTCACCGACCTGCAGGCCTCCACGCCGCCGATCCTCGTGCCTCCGGGCCTGACCGGGAATGTCCTCTACGCCGCCGCCTTCAGCGTGAACCTGACGACGCTCACGATCCCCGAGGGGACGAACGTCGTGGAACTGGTGTTCCTGTGAGGAAACCCGCGATCCCTCCGCGCCCCGGCGGTCGCCGTCCCGTCGTCCTGCCCGCCGACGACGGCCCCCGCCGACCCCCTCGAACCGCGACGTCGCGATGCTCTTCCTCCCCCCACCCGGGGCGGTTACCCGAGCCGGGGTTCCCGACTACCAGAAGTTCGTGAGGACGGCGGAGGTCAGCACCGTCTCGATTCCGTCGGGCCCGCCGGCGGGCACGGGGACGCGCGACTCCGGGACCCACGACGCCCTGCTCCACGTGATCTCGCGCGATCCGATCCACGAGCTTTCAGGCCACGTCGCCGCCGAGCCTGTCGGGATGGACCCCCTGCGCCGCTCCTCTTGCCGTGAACCTGACGACGCTCCCGATCCCAGAGGCGACGAACGCCGTCGAACAGGTGTTCCCATGAAGAAGCTCCACCTCGTCCCGCTCCTCCTCGTCTCGGCCTTCCCGCTCGCGCGGGAGGCCCCGGCCCAGCCCTGCCCGGTCCCCTGCAACGGGACCCAGATCGTCTGCCACCACCAGAACGGGATCCGGAACAACATCGGGATCTTCGCCCCCGCGGTCATCGCCCCGCTCGCGAGCCCGAACGGGGGGAGCCCCGGCGGAAACGTCGCCGGCGACGCCGAATGGAAGATCTGGGGATGCGAGAACGGGATGACGCGCGGCAGCGGCGTGCACACGGTGGTGAGCTGGGAGGTGGGCCTCTTCAACAATCCGCCGGGTCCCGCATCGTTCGTCTACAACATCCCGGACCTGGAACTCCGTCCCGTCGTCCTCGGGCCGACCGGCGTCCGCGTGCCGGACCTCGCCGCGGCGCCCTCCTACACCGCCGCGGTGGGAACCATCAGCCTCCCGCTCGGGACGTTCCGGGTCAACGTCTCGATCAACACCCCGACCGTGGCCGCCCCCGCCACCTGTCCGCCCACGACCACCCTCCCGACCCTCTCGAACGGGGACGTCGCGATGCTCTTCCTCTACCCGCCGGGACAGATCTTCGGGGCTCCCGGATACACCCTCCAGGTGCAGACCCAGAACGAGACGACGGTCCTCGCGAACGGAGGGAACAGCTACTCGGGGACGCTCGACGCGGCGACGGGCGCCGTGACCTCCTACCCCCCGGGACAGGAACTGTTCGGCGAGCTCGCCTTCTTCGAACCCACGCTCGAGGCGCTCCATCAGACGGCGGGAGCCGCCGCTCCCACGACAGGGGCGGGGGCGCGGGAACTCGCGGCGGGGGACCTCGTGGTGCTGCGCTCCGAGGACTGGCAGGCGGGGGCCGCTGCCATGAACGGACAGAGCCGGAGGGCAGCCTTCCTCATCTCCGACAACTCCGCGGGGAGCCCGCTCTGTCCCGCCGGGGGCGCGGCGCTCCTCCCCGGTTCCCTGTTCCTCCCCGGATCGACCGGGAGCGTCGCCCTCTTCTCGACGCCGCTGACCGCCTCCCTCCTCAACTACTCCGCGTGGCAGGGGCAGGGGATGCTCTGCCCCGCCGCCAGCGACGTCCCCTGCGGGGCGTCGGGGCTTCCGAGCGTCTTCACGGACATGCGCGCGGAGACGGCGCCCATCCTCGTCCCGGCCGGCCTCTCGGGAAGCGTCCTCTACGCGGCGGCGTTCTATTTCAACCTGACGACCCTGACGATCGACGACGGGTCCAACACCGTCGAGCTGGTGTTCCTATGAAGAAACCGGTGTCTCTCCTCGCTCCGACGGTCGCGGTCCTCGCGCTCTCCTCGTCCTCTCCCGCGCAGCTCTGCGCGGTCCCCTGCAACGGCACCCAGATCGTCTGCCACCACCAGAACGGGATCCGCAACCAGCGGGGCGCCGCCGCCGTGGCCAGCGTCCCGATCGCAGGACCGAACGGGTTGACCGGAAACATCCTCGGGGACGCGGAGTGGAAGATCTGGGCCGTCGAGAACGGGATGACCCGGGGGAGCGGGATCTCGACCGTCACGAACTGGGAAGTCGGGGCGGTCAACTCCGGAGGAGGAACGCTGGGGTTCGATATCCCCGACATGGCGCTGCGGTCCGTCGTGCTCGCCGGAGGCGTCAAGGAGCCCGACATGGCGGCGGCCACGATCGCCTCCTTCGCGGTCGGAACGATCTCGCTGCCGACCGGTTCGTTCCGGATCAACGTGTCCTTGGGCACGCCGACGGTGGCGTTTCCCGCCTCGTGCCCCTCGACGATGACGCTGCCCGTCCTCTCGAATGCCGACGTCGCGATGCTCTTCCTGTACACGCCAGGGGAAGTCAGCTCCTCCCCGAACTACTTCCGCAACCTCGCGACGGTCGGGGAGGTCAACACCGTCTCGAACCCTTCGGTCCCCCCCTCGGGGACGGGGAACAGTTATTCGGGGACTCTCGACGCCACGCCCGGCGTGGTCACGCACTATCCGATCACCCAGGAGCTCTTCACCGAGCTCGGCTTCTTCGAACCCACCCTCGAGGTCTACCGGCAGACGACCGGGTTCGCGACTCCGACCCGGGGGTCGGGGGCGCGCGAGCTGGCGGCGGGAGACACCCTGCTGCTTAGGGTCGAGGACTGGCAGGCCGGTGCCGACGCGATCGCCGGGCAGGACCACCTCTCCGCCTTCCTGATCTCGGACGCCTCGGCCGGCAGCCCCGTCGGGCAGGCGCCTCCGGGAGGGGGGCCCGGCTTCTTCCCGGGCTCGGCCCTGCTGCCGGGCTCGGCGGGAGTCGCCCCGCTCTACCTCACTCCCCTGCTCTCCGGCCAGCTCCTCGTCTTCTCCGCCAGGATGGGCGTCGGGCTGAACTGCTACACGCCGAGCGGCGTCCCCTGCAGCCCCGCGACGGGGATCCCGAGCGTGTTCACCGACCTGCAGGTGAGCGCGCCTCCGATCCTCGTGCCGGCGGGCCTGACGGGGCTGACCCTCTACACCGCGGCCTTCAGCGTGAACCTGACGACGGGGACGATCCCCGATGCGACGAACCTCGTCGAGCTGATCTTCCTGTAGCCGCCCGCCCGGAATAATGGGGCGCCGGGGCGGATTCGGAGGTCCGCCCCGACCCCGTGAAGCCCCACGCGCGGATCCCCCTCCTCGCCGCCGGAGCGATCGCCATCGCCGGGATCCTCGTCCTCTCGCGGTTCGCCCAGTGGGGGGCGGCGCCGGTCACGCTTGGCGAGCCCGTGGAGCTCCCGTCGCGGTTCATGACCTACGAGGAGTACGGGAAGGTCGAGCACGCCCGTCCCTACCCGATCGAGGCGGGGGACGGAGCCGGCCGCCTCCTCTACTTCGGGATCGGACATACGCGCGATCCGGCCGACCCCCAGCTCGCGGAGATGAGGAGGCGCTGGGAGGGGTTCCACCCGACCGTCGCGCTGTGCGAGGGACACCTGCCGTTCTTCGTCGGGACGAGGGAGGGCGCGTTCCGCCGGTTCGGGGAGTCGGCCACGCTCTACGACCTCGCGCGGGAGAGCGGGATCCCCATCCACAGCCTCGAGCCGACGAGGGAGGAGGAGGCCGCGCACCTCCTCGAGCGGTTCCCGGCCGAGAGGGTCGCCCTCTTCCTGACGCTGCGGAGGTACGTCTCCTTCCGCCGGGGCGAGGGGACCGAGGGGGCCGAGGGATTCGTCCGCGGGGCGCTGGGGCGCGTGAAGGGGCTTCCGGGTCTCGGGGAGACCTTCCCGGACCTGGAGGCGATGGCGCGGTTCCATGCCCGTGAGTTCCCCGACCGTCCCGACTGGAGGGAGGTGCCCGAGGACCTCTTCGATCCGGGGAAGACCGACA
>CBRGOK010000344.1:0-4912 GCA_967798035.1 uncultured bacterium | reverse complement strand
GATCCACTGGAGGTGGACCGGCGCCCCGGAGAGGCTCGGGTCGGGAGGAATGCCCAGGCGCAGGAGCCGGAATCCCTCCCCGGCCGCGGCCGCGGGGCCGCCGAGGAGGACGGGGGCGGGGAAGGGGATCACGACTCCCGAGAGGTGGACGGCGCATCCGAGGACCGGAACGCCGATCGGATCGGGGAGGGAACCGAGGAAGAGGAGGGCCGGGGCGCCGCCGCGGCCCTGCGAGATCGAGATCCCGAACCCCGCGTTCCCCGGAACGGGGGCGCCGCCGAGCGTGGAGATCGTCGGGACGAACCCGCCGGTCCCGGAACACCCGCTCCCGAACGGACTCGCGCCGGACGGGAGGCCGACGAGGGAGAGGACCCTCACCCTTCCCGCGTCGGAGAGACCGCCGGGGTCCGCGAACGGCGAGGAGGCGAGGACGTCCGGCACTCCGTCCCCGGTCGCGTCGGCAATCGGGCGGGCGACCCACCCGAAGAATTCCCCGGGCGCCGATCCGGACAGCGTGAAGAGGGGCGCTCCCGTCACGCCGGAGCGGATCCGCACCTCCCCCGACCCCAGGGGAGGGAAACCGGATCCGCCCGGCACGCCGAAGAGGAAGTCCTCGGCCCCATCTCCGTCGAGGTCTCGGCCCCCGCCGACGGAGGCCCCGAACCCTTCGCCGGCCGCCTGCCCGAGGAAGCCGAAGAGGATGGCTCCCGTCGCGACGGAGTAGGCCGCCGCGCCGCCGAGGTTCGAAACTCCCGGCAGGGAGAGGCTCGGCGCCCCGATCAGGATGTCCGCTAGACCGTCGCCGTCGACGTCCCCCGTGGACGCGATGGAGGTTCCGAACCGCTCGTTCACGATCGTGCCGGCGATCTGGCGGATCAGCCCGCCCCCAGCGCCGGAGAAGATGCGCACGAGTCCGGGGGTCGGAGTGCCGCCGAACCCTCCGCCGGGCGACCCGACGGCCACGTCGGACACGCCGTCGCCGTTCGCGTCCCCGATCCCGGCGACCGCCGCGCCCGTCCGGCCGCCGGCGACGGTCCCCATGAACGTCGCCAAGACGGCGCCCGTCGAGCCCGAGAGAGTCCTCGCGTAGCCGGTGGCGCCGAGCAGGGAGGATCCCTGCTGGTTCGCCCCCACGACGAGGTCGGGCACTCCGTCGCCGTTGAGGTCCCCCGTCCCCGCGACGGAGATTCCGAACGCGTCTCCGAACGCCGACCCGGTGAGGAGGAGGAGGGTCGCCCCCGTGGCGGCCGACACGACCCGCACGCGCCCCGACCCGAGGATCTCTCCTGGAGACCCCACGGCGAGGTCCGGCACGCCGTCACCGTCGACGTCGCCGAGCCCCGCGACCGAGGTGCCGAGAGCGGCCGAGGAGGACGGCCCGTTCAACGTCAGGAGCACCGCTCCGGTGGCGCCCGAGTGGACCGTCGCCCTTCCCGCGTTCGGCAGGAACCCCGGGTCGGCGTTGGGCGCTCCGACCGCCAGGTCCTCGCGCCCGTCCCCGTCGACGTCCCCCACCGCGGCAGCGGCCCGGCCGAACTGGTCGCCGGCGTCCTGCCCCTGGACCGTGAAGACCGCCGCTCCGTTCGCCCCGGAGTGGATCCGCGCGGCGCCCGGCGTCCCGAAGTTGCCGGGCTCCCCCGAGAGGAAGTCCGGGGTCCCGTCCCCCGTGATGTCCGCGAAGCCGGCGACGGAGGTCCCGAGAGCCCCGTCGGAGTTCGTCCCCAAGACGCTGAACAGGGGGGCGCCGCCGACCCCCGACAGTACCTGGACTCTCCCGACGCCCGTGGGCGTGGGGAACCCCGGCGCTCCGACCGCATTGGGCGCGCCGACGAGGAGGTCGGGGACGCCGTCCCCGTTCAGGTCCCCGGCGCCCGCGACGGAGCTCCCGAACTCCTCGAAGGTCAGCGGCGAGGCGACGGTGAAGAGCACCGCCCCCGTCGCCCCGGAGAAGAGCCGCACGTAGCCGTTGCCGGCGAGCGCGGACTCGGGGGCGCCGGCGAAGAGGTCCGGGACGCCGTCGCCGTTGGTGTCCCCCACGCCGGCAACGGAGAAACCGAGGCGGTCCCCCGCTCCGGTGCCGAGGAATTCGAAAAGGGTCGCCCCGCTCGCCCCCGAGATCAGGAGGACCCTCCCCGCGTTCGTCAGTCCGCCCGGGTCCGCCTCGGACGCTCCCGCGAGGATGTCGGGGACCCCGTCTCCGTCGACGTCCCCCGGGCCGGCGAGAGAGGAGCCGAGGGTGTCCGACTGCGCCGTGCCGTTCACGACGAGGATCGGGCCTCCGCTCGCCCCGGAGATGACCTCCACGCGCCCCGCGTCGAAGAGGGCGCCGTTGTTTCCCAGGCGGACGCCGATGGCCGGGTCCTCGACGCCATCGCCGTCCAGGTCCCCGACGCGAGCGACGGAGTAGCCGGCGAAGTCGCCGGAGACGGCTCCGTCCCGGGTCCAGAGGACCGCGCCGCTCGCCCCGGAGAAGGCGATCGCCTGGCCGGCGGAGGTCGAGCCTCCCGGCGACGCCAGGATCGCCCCGACCACGACGTCGTCTAGGCCGTCCCCGTCGAGATCCCCGGCCCCGGAGACCGAGAACCCGAACTGGTCGTTCACGAAGTTCCCGGTGAGGAGCCGGAGGAGCGCCCCCGTCGCGCCCGAGAAGATCCGCGCCTCGCCCGGCTCGTCGCCCGTGTAGGGCGCCCCGACGATCAGGTCGGGGACGCCGTCCCCGTTCACGTCCCCCGCGGGTGCGATCGAGTTCCCGCCGACGGTGGAAGTCCCTGCTCCACCATCGATCTCGAGGGCCGAGTAGCCCTGGCCCGAGGCGGCCGCGGCGAGGACCGGTAGACCGAGGAGGGAGAGGGCTCGTCCGAGTTCACGCATCGAGAATCCTCGCTTCGGGGAGCGCCGGCGATTCTAGCCGGCTCCCGAAGTTCCGGCTCCCTTGTCTAGGGAATGGCGAGCGTCAGCGCGGCCGACGTCGCGAACAGTCCGTTCGCGCTGCCCGGATCGAGGACGGCCCACTGGAGGTGGACCTGCGCACCGGAGAGGGACGGATCGGGAGGGACGCCGAGGCGCAGCAGGCGGAAGCCCTCCCCTCCCGCCCCCGCCGCGCCGCCGAGGAGCACCGCCTGCGGGAACGGGAGGATCGCGCCGGCGAGGTGGATGTTGCAGCCGAGGACCGGCACGCCCAGCGGGTCGGCCGCAGACGCGAGGAACAGGAATGCGGGGGCGCCGCCGCGTCCCCGCGCGATCGAGATCCCGAACGCGGCGTTCCCGGGAGCGGGATCGCCGCCGAAGGTCGAGATCGCCGGCGCGAATCCGCCCGTCCCGGCGCACGCGCTCCCGAACGGGGTCGCCGCCGCCGGCAGGCCGACGAGGGAGAGGACGCGCGCCCTTCCCGCGTCGGGGAGTCCGACGGGGTCGGCGAGCGGCGAGGTCGCGAGGACGTCCGGCACGCCGTCCCCCGTCGCGTCGCCCATCGGGACGACGACCGACCCGAACTCGTCCCCGGGCGCCGATCCCGACAGGGTGAGGAGCGGCGCTCCCGTCGCGCCGGAGCGGATCCGCACCTCCCCAGGCAAGAGGGGAGCGGAGCCAGGCCCTCCGGGCACGCCGAGGAGGAAGTCCTCGGCGCCGTCGCCGTCGAGGTCGCGGCCCCCGCCGACGCAGGTCCCGAGCCTCTCGTAGGCCGCCTGCCCGAGGAATCCGAAGAGGGTGGCTCCCGTCGCGACCGAGTAGACCGCCGCTCCGCCAATGAAGGAGGCTCCGGGGAGGGAGAGGTCCGGCGCTCCGACGATGACGTCGGCGAGGCCGTCCCCGTCGACGTCGCCCGCGAGCGCGACGGACGCCCCGAACCGCTCGCTCACGAACGTCCCGACGATCTCCCGGATCAGCCCCCCCCCGGAGCCGGAGAAGACGCGAACGAGCCCAGGGCTGGGCGGGCTCAGGAAGCCCGTCCCGGCGGGCGCCCCGACGGCGACGTCGGGGACGCCGTCGCCGCTCGCGTCCCCGATCCCCGCGACCGAGGTCCCCATGCGGCCGGAGAAGCCGCCTCCTCCGAACGACCCGAGGACCGCGCCGGTCGCGCCCGAGTGGGCCCTCGCGTAGCCCTGCGCGAACACGTTGATCGATTGACCCTGCGGCGCCCCGGCGACGAGGTCGGGCACCCCGTCCCCATCCAGGTCCCCCGTCCCCGCGACGGAGAATCCGAACTGGTCTCCGAAGGTCGCTCCGTTCAAGACGAGCAGGGTCGCCCCCGTGGCGCCCGACACGACTCGGACGACTCCCGCCGCGAGGTTCTCCGCCGGGGAGCCCGCCGCGAAGTCCGGCACGCCGTCGCCGTCGACGTCGCCGAGGCCCGCGACGGCGGAGCCGAGATTGGCCCCGAAGGCCACCCCGTTCACCGTGAGGAGCGCCGACCCGGTGGCGCCCGAGTGGAGGGTCGCCCTCCCCGAGTTCGGAACGAAGCCCGCATCGGCGTAGGGCGCCCCGACGACCAGGTCTTCTCGTCCGTCGCCATCGACGTCCCCGACCGCGGCCGCGGCCCGGCCGAACTGATCCCCGGTTTCCTGCCCCTGGAACGTGAAGATCGCCGCCCCGCTCGTCCCCGAGTGGACATGCGCCTGGCCGCCAGACCCGAGGGCGCCGGGCTCCCCCGAGAGGAAGTCGGGCGTCCCGTCCCCGCTCACGTCGCCGAGGCCTGCCACGGAAGTCCCGAGCGCCCCGTTGGGGATGGTCCCCACGACGTTGAAGAGGGGAGCGCCGCCGACCCCCGACAGGACCCGGACCCTCCCTGCTCCCGTGATCTGGGGGAAGGGCGCTGCCCCGAGCGCCTTCGGCGCGCCGACGAGGAGGTCGGGGACGCCGTCCCCGCTCAGGTCGCCGGCGCCCGCGACGGACGCTCCGAACTCCTCGAAAAGCA
>CBRGOK010000343.1:0-4932 GCA_967798035.1 uncultured bacterium | reverse complement strand
CGGAACCGGGAGCGTCAGGATCCTCGCGCCGGCGAACGGGGCCTTCTCCCGCTCGAAGGGCATCCCCTTCACCCTCGCCAGGAGCGCCGTGAGGGCGGGGTCGTCTTTCGTGGCAGAGGAACCGACGGTGACGACGAACATGCCCCCCACCTCCCAGGCTCCCGCGTCGGGAAGGCCGGCCTTCGTCAGCTCGTCCTTCACGTGGAGCGCGAGCGTCTCGTTCTTCGGGCTCTTCTCGTAGGAGACGAGCTGGACCACCCAGCGCAACCCCGAAGGCGACTTGGCGGCCGGCGGGTTCGGGGCAATCGTCTTCGGCGGGACGCGCTCGTCCCGGACCTGGTCGAGGAGGTCGGGAGCCTTGGCGGACGTGGAGAGCTCGGGAGGGGTCGACCCGGCGTCCCGGCCGCGCCAGAACCCGTAGCCGTAGGCGGCCACGATGGCCACCACGCAGCCGAGGGCGAGGAGGAGGCTCGGGGCCGAGGGGTGTGGGAGCGAGATGGGACGGGACGCGCGCTTCTCGCGACGCCTCTCCTCCTTCTCCTTCTTCGGGCGGGGGGACGTGGGCGCCACCCGGCTGCGATCGGCCGTGAGGACCTCGAGGAGGATCTTCTTGGATGCCATGACCGCCCCTGAATGCGCGGAGAAGGTAGCGGGGGAGTTCCCCCTGTCAACCGCGCAGCGGTCCTAGCGGGCGTAGGCCACCCCGAGCGAGGAGATCCTCGGCACCTCCCCCGTCGTCCGGTTCGAGAGGAACGTGAACCGGATCTGGAGGTAGCGCCGGCCGTTGAGCCGCGTCAGGTCGTCGGTCCACTCGTCGAGCACGGTCGCCTGCGGGCCCGAGGCGAAGGGGGGCGCCACGCCCGTGATCCGCGTCGTCGGCGCCTGGCTCGGAGGCTCGCCCAGCAGGCTCTGCAGGTAGATGCCGTAGACGTTCGCGGCGGAGGCGTCGTTCAGCTCCGGGCAGGCGGGCGCCGGGCCCAGGCAGGTCCCGGCGACCCCGCTCGCCCCGCGGAACTCGACCTTCACGCTGGTGCCGGCCGGCTGGCCCTCCGCCCGCGGCTCGATCAGCGGAGCGACGAAGGTCGGGCCCCCCGGGCTCCCGGCACCGAGGTCGAACCAGTGGGTGAAGCACCGCGTCACGCGCGTGACGAAGTCGGCCCGTCCCCAGTAGAGCTCGGGGCCCGCGGGTGCCGACGGCTGTCCGGCCGTGTCGAAGCCGCCGTTCGGGACGTTCGCCTCGGGGTCCTTGAGGACGAGATTGCCCCCGTTGAACCCTCCCGTGGAGAAGATCCGGAAGAAGGGAGGCGCGAGCTGGGGGTTCAGGGAGGAGTTGACCATCAGCGAGACCTGGAGCTGGTTGACGGTCGCGAACGGGCCGGCGTCGGCCTGCGGGTAGGACCGGATCTGGAGGAGGAGGGGGAGGCAGACCGAGGGGACCTGGCCCGCCGCGTAGAGGCGGGGTCGCGGCGCCCCGAGGACGGTGAGCCAGCTCTCGGGCTCGACGCCGTCCCCTCCCGGCGCTCCCTTCCGGCGGAAGGGGTAGCCCGTGTCGCGCCACGTGTAGGTCTGCGTGAAGGAGGGGTAGGGGAGCATCAGGAACCCGGACTCCGGCACGGCGACGAGGTCGAGCGGGTTGATCGCGTAGGGCCCGTCGAAGACCGTGAGGGGCGGGTTCACCTCGACCCCCCCGAGCCCGCCGTTCGCCGCCGGGTTCCAGCGGTGGTAGGCGAAGACGTTCGAGATCTCCCCCCCCGGATTCGTCGCGGTCGGCGGGATCGTCGGCTGGAACTTCGCCAGGTCGAGCCCCGAATCGGGCCACTGCGGGAGGAGCGTGCCGGGGTTGATCGCCTCGTCGGGGAAGTAGTAGGCGTGGGCGAGGTCGATCCGCACTCGCGGCAGGAGGTTCGGGAAGACGGGCGGGCCCTGGGGGTCCACGCCCGACTGGAAGGGGGCCCAGGCGAGCCGCTCCACGTCGAGGTTCACCTCCCCCACCTCCTGTCCTCCGAGCCCGAGGTCGACATGTCGCCAGACCGTGAGGAGGCGGCTCCCCCAGGAAGTGAGCGGCGTGATGAGCGGGAATGGGTACACGACCGGAGCGGCCCCCACGAAGAGGTTGCCCGGGTCGGCGGCCCGCGAGAACCGCAGCACGCCCCGCCCCCGCAGCTCTCCGGGCGAGAGGACGACCTGCCCGGAGACGTCGGGCATCCCTCCTTCGGGAACGGGCGGGTCTCCTCCGAGGTCGGGGGGCCCGAGGTCGAAGCTCGTCTCGTTGACGGAGCCGAACCGGAGCGCGAATCCCCCCATGTTCGCCGCCGGCGCGGACGCGTCGATCGTGAAGAGGAGGGAGATCCCCGACCCCGCCACCGGGTTCCCCGCGAGGTCGGTCGGCCCCGCGGCGCCCGAGGCGAGGTTCAGGTAGCGGGGCTCGCCGGCTCCCGCGGCGTGCGGGATCGGGAGCGCGGGGACGAAGGCGAACTCCTGGAGGTCGACGGAGGGAGCGACCTCCCCGACGACGAAGTCTCGCGGCGCGGGGGTCCCCGCCAGGTCCGGGTCGACGGTCGTCATCGTCAGCCCGTCGAACGCCCCGAGCGTCGCGGGGTCCATCGGCTCGGAGAAGCGCAGGCGGGCAACCGCGGCGGGGTCGATCCCCCCGGCGGGCGGCGCGAGGGGCTCCGGCACGAACCGGACGAAGCACGCCGGGGGGTCCTCATCCCCCGGCTCGAACCGGAGGTGGATCGAGGCGCCGCCCGTCTCGAGGGAGAGGAGCGCCCCCCCGCCTCCCGCGCGCAGCGGCTCGACGAGGACCTCGGCGACGGAGAAGACGGGAGGCCCGCAGGGGGCGATGGTCGCGAGGACCGACACGACGAGGGCGAGGGCATCCCCCTGTTCGATCACGTCGCCGCGCTCCGGGGCCATCGCGCAGGAGCCGACGAGGTACCCGAAGGAGACCGCCTGCCTTCCGCCCGGCCCCGGCGCCACGGTGCAGATCGACACCGGCTGCACTCCGATGAGGGCCGGCGGGACGTAGTCCGTGAGGAAACCGCGGTTGGGGTCCGCCGTGGCCGTCCCCCCGGAGCGGAAGACGCGCACGAGGTCGGCGCCGTCATCGGCGTCGTCGTCCTCGAGGGAGGAGCCGGAGGCGGCGCGGAGGAGGGTGTTCTGGCCGGCGGTCGGGTCGCGTCGGGTCGGGATCCGCAGCTCGAGGTTCGGGACGACCGCGGTCGCGGCGGCGGGGAATCCGAGGGCGTTCACCGCGAGACCGCTCGCCGCGCCCTCGGCCGCGGAGACGACGGGGTCGATCAGGATCGCGCGGTGATCCTCGGGGTCGACCTCGAGCCGGACCTCCAGCGAGACCCCGCCCGAGAGGACGCGCAGGTTCTGCGCCGTCACGGTCGCGGGGTTCACCGGCTGGTTGAACCGGAGGCGGACCGCCGCGTTCCGCGGGACCATCGAGTACGGGGGAGGCGAGTCGGGCCCCTTCGGCGCGACGAACCCCAGCCCGGTCTCCAGCGCGGCGAGCGCCGCGTCGTAGGCCGGGGTGCCGGGGGCGGGGAGGATCCGGAGGACCGTCCCCCCCGTCACGGGGAGGGTCGTCATCTCGTAGTCGAGGAGGTCGGTCGAGATCCCCTCGGCGACGAGGAGCTCCGGGTGGAGCATCACGTCGGCGGCGTCCCGTACCTCGACGAGCCTCCCCCACCGGATCTCCTCGAGGACGAGGCCCCCCGAGGAACCGCCGCCCCCTCCGCCGCCGCACGAAACCGCCGCCGCCAACCACGCGAGGCCGATCGCCCTGGAGAAGGACATGGCACGTCCTCTTCAGGGGCAGAGAACTCCCTCCGCGGGACGGCCGGGCCCGCCGCGCGGGGAATTCCGTCAGAGCGCCGTGCGGGTCACGCCAAACCGAGTGCCGGACCGTTCGAGGCGAGAGAGCCTCTCGGCCCGCCCTCCGACCCTCGGATCCGTGCGGCGGGAAGCCGCGGGCGTGCGCGCCCGCACGAATGGCCCCGGAGCCCGGCCCCCGAACTCTCGGGGCGCTCCAGCCGGGCTCCGGGACCGGAACGGAGGACTGCAATCCAAATCGGATGCCGTGCCGGACCGGGAGGGGATCTCCGCCTCCTAGAATCCCCGCGTGGCTCGATCTCTCCTCCTCCTTCTCCTCGCCGCCTTCCCGGCTCAGGAGCGGGGAAGACCGAGCTTCTCGGACGTGAGCGCGGACGCGGGGATCGACTACCGCAACATCTGCGGCTCCGCGGCGAAGGCCTACATCCTCGAGGCGAACGGGAACGGCCCGGCCCTTGCGGACTTCGACGGCGACGGGGACCTGGATCTGTTCGTCACCCAGGGGGCCACGATCGAGTCGTGGATCCGGGGAGAGGGGGAGAGGAACCGCCTCTACCGAAACCTCGGGGGGTGGCGGTTCGAGGACGCCACGGGCGCGAGCGGCCTCGAGCGGCGCGGATGGTGGAACGGGGCCGCGGCGGCCGACTTCGACGGGGACGGGGACGTCGACGTCCACGTTACGGCCTACGGACACGACGCACTCTTTCGTAACGACGGGGGCCGGTTCCGGGAGGTCGGGGCGGCGGCCGGAGTCGACGACCCCGCCTGGAGCACCTCCGCTGTCTGGTTCGACCTCGACCTCGACGGGTCCCTCGACCTCTACGTCGCGAACTACCTCGACTTCGACGCCCGCCGTCCCCCGAAGGGATCGATCGACCGCGTCCCGTGCCGCTGGAAGGGGCGGGAGGTCTTCTGCGGCCCCCACGGCTTCCCGCCGACGCCGGACCGGGTCTACCACAACCTCGGGGACGGCCGCTTCGAGGATGTCTCGAAGCGCTGTGGAGCCGGCGGGGCCGCCGCCTCCTACGGGCTCGGCGCCGTCGCCGCCGACCTCGACCTCGACGGGGACGACGAGATCTACGTCGCCAACGA
>CBRGOK010000342.1:0-4962 GCA_967798035.1 uncultured bacterium | reverse complement strand
CGGTGGCCGTCACGTTGATGTCCGCCGTGACGATCAGGTCGATCCTCGGATTCACGTTCCTGAACATCTCGTAGGCGTGCTTCGCGTTGTTGAAGAGGTTGACGTTGCTGCAGAAGATCGCCTTCGTGGGGGTCGGCATGTGGGTCTTCCCCGTGAAGACCTTCCGCCCCTCCGAGGGCGTCTCGACGATCAGGGGGCGGTCGCCGTGGTTCCAGTAGGCGGGCTCCTCGTCCTTGGAGAACGCGTGGGCCTTGATCTCCCGGCCGTGCGCCTTGGGGTCGAGATTGGGCTCGAAGGGGTCCTCCGCGACCCAACCCTTGAAGCCGGGTCCCGTCCAGGGAGAGCCCTGGAAGAGCGCGGCCTTGTAGTTCCCCGCCCAGGTGTGGCAGCCCGCGCCGGGCCGGCCGATGTTCCCCGTGAGGAGGAGGGGGAGGTAGGCCGCCCGGTTCATCTCGGTCGCGTGGAACCAGTGGTTGATCCCCTCCCCCTGGTGGATCGCCGCGGGCCGGATCGTCGCGAAGTCCTGCGCGAGCCTAAGGATGAGCTCCTTGGGGGACTTCGTGATGTCCGCGACCGTGTCGAGGTCGTAGTCCTCGAGGTGCTTGCGGTAGGCGGTCCAGACCGTGAGGCACTCGACTCTCGAGCCGTCGGCGAGGGGGACCTCGAATCGCCCCTCGAGGACCGGATCGATCCCCGCGCCCGTCATGCGCCCGCCGATCTCGTCGCGCGTGACGGAGGCCGGAGCGCTCTTCCTCGCGTCCCAGACGACGAAGTCCCCGAGCTTGCCGTACTGCTCGGCGGTCAGGTTCTGGGTCTTGAGGCTCGGTCCCTCGGGGGAGAGGCGGTTCTCGTATCCCGGGAAGACCTCGTGGGCGCGCAGCAGCCGGAGGTTGTCCGTGCGGAGCAGGAGGGGGAAGTCGGTGAAGCCCTTGACGAAGGCCTCGTCGTAGGCGCCGTTCTCCATCATCCAGCGGGTGATCCCGAGGAAGAGCGCCGCGTCCGTCCCCGGGCGGATCGGGATCCAGTAGTCCGCCTTCGTGGAGGGCGCCCCGTACTCCGGCGCGATCACGACGACCTTCGCCCCGCGCTCCATGCACTCGATGAACCAGTGCGAGTCGGTCATCTTGTTCTCGACGAGGTTCTTCCCGTCCATCACGATCAGTCGGGAGAAGCGCAGGTCGTTGAAGTCGCAGTCGCTCGTCTGGAGCCCGTGGACCCAGGGCTGCCCGGGGGCCTGGTCGCCGTGCCACGTGTAGTTCGACCAGTTGCGTCCCCCCCGCGCCTTCTCGTGGGGGACGCCCCGGATCCTCTCGTCGAGGAGCGCAAGCATGTTCGAGAAGCGGTAGGCGCCGTACTTCCCGAAGATCCCGAGGAGGCCCATCCCCCCCCGGAACTTCATCGTCCGGGTCCCCGCCTCCTCCATCGCCGCCACCATCTCGCGCGGATACCCCTCCGCGAGGAGCCGCGTCGCCCCCGCCTCCCCGCTGTAGGCGCGGGCGATCGCGACGAGCCCGCGCGAGAGGTAGTCGAAGGCCTCGTCCCACGACAGCCGCACGAACCGGTCGCTCCCCCGCGCGTCGAACCGGAATCGCTTCCGCTCCGCCGCCGTCAGGTCCGGGAACCCCGCGTCCGCCCACTCCTTCCACCCGACGCGGACCATCGGGTACTTGAGCCGGTAGGGGCCGTAGACCCGTCGGTGGAAGGTGTACCCCTTGGCGCACTGCCGCGGGTTCCAGTTGGGCGTGGCGTGGTTGCCGTAGAGGTCCTTGTAGTCCTGGTACGAGTAGTCGTTCCCGAGCCGGGTGATCACCCCGTTGCGGACGTACGCCTTGACCCGGCAGGCGTGGGTGTCGTTGGGGGAGCAGACCCACGTGAAGGTCGAGTCGTACGCGTACTGGTCCCGGTAGACCTTCTCCCAGCCGCGGGCGGGATAGTGCTCGAGCGGGTTGCCGACGTCCTCCGCCGCGACGAGGCTCCGCAGCGCCAGGGGGAAATCGAGCCAGCCGGCGCCCGCGCCCGCCGCCGCCGCGTACCCGAGGAACTCCCGCCGCGTCGCGCCTTGTCCGGACGAGGTCATCGGTCCCTCCTCACCAGCCGATCTCGAGGTCGTGCCAGATCGTGATCGACTTCTGCCCGTTGCGGTCCCCGGCGGAGCCGTCCCACGCCGCGAAGGCGACCGGCACCCGCTTCCCGGGAACCAGGGGCGCCTCGCGCGCCTCCCCCTCGCCGAGATCGCGACGGAAGACGACCGACCACACCCCCCGGTCGTGGACGCCCCGCCCCCGCACCCGCGTCGACACGGAGGGGAGGGGCGAGAGGGTGGAGAACCCGTGCGCGGCGAGGTTCTCGACCGGGCTCGCCGCATCCGGGTCCGAGACGGGATTGCCGGCGGCCCAACCCGGCGCGAAGCGCGCGCCCATCCCCCGCAGCGGACGCTTCGCCGCGTCCCGTTCCCCCGGCTTCCAGTCCGCGGTCTCCGGATAGTCCATGACCGCGGCATTGGGGTAGGCCGTCTCCACGTCCGGGTACGAGCCGGGACCCCCTTCGCGGTCCGCCTTCCAGAGCCAGAGGTTGACCTCCTCCCCGAGCGCTCCCATCGCGAAGAAGGGGGCGTCGGGCTTGAGGGCGAACTGGACCGCGAGGGCGTCGCGGAACTCCCCCGCCCGGACCGCCTGGGCGTTGCGCGTGCGGTCCTCCCAGGTGACGTGGAGGAGGAGGGCCTGCCCGTCGTGGGCCGCCCGGACGAGGAGTCCCTCGACCCGGTCATTGCGCCACCAAAGCGGCATCAGCGCGACGTACGTCGCGGGAAGCTCCTCCCATCCCGCCGCGGCGGGCTCCTCCCAGTCGGGAGAGGGGGGGACCCGCCTGGCGAGGATCGTGCGCCGGATCTGTCGGGCGCGCGCCTGCGCTCCCGGGCGCGCGATCGACTGGAGGTAGTGGACGACGTCCCAGCGCTGCGACGGCGTCAGGGCCGAATCGTGCGAGGGCATCGGGGTCCCGTTCATCCCGATCGTCACGCGCTTGAAGAGTTCCACGGGGTCGTCGCCCCCCTTGAAGATCCCCGCCGTGTAGTCGCGCGGCTCGATCGGCCAGCCCCAGTCGTCCTTCAGCGTCGGCGCGGAGGGCCCGTCCCCGCGCCCCTCCTCCCCGTGACATTTCCAGCACTCCGCCTTGCGGTAGGCGATCTTTCCGCGGGCGACGCTCTCGACCGTTCGCGCCGGTCCGGGCGGGACGGTGACGGGCGTCATGTCCCGGCCGAGGTCGTAGTAGTTGACCCACTTCCCCTCCTCCTCGTCGAAGGAGCGGGTGAGGCTCTTCACGAACGAGACGACGGCCCAGCGGTCGTTCTCCGAGAGGAGTTCCCAGGACGGCATCGCCGAGCCGGGCATCCCGTTCGTCACCGTCCGGAAGAGGTCCTCGTCGGTCGGGAGGGATCCGTTGGGCGTCGAGGTGAGCTTGAAGGCTCCCCGGCTGAAATCGCGCGGCTTGGGGAAGAGGTAGGCCGAGGCGGCTCCGTCCCCGCGCCCCTCCTCCCCGTGGCAGCCGGCGCAACTGCGGAGGAAGATCGCCTTGCCCCGCTCGAGGGGGGAGGGGGGAGACTGGACGGCTTGCGCCTGGAGGGGCGCCGACGGGGGAGCGGAGGCGGGGAGCGGGCACCCCGCGAGGACGACGAACCCGAGGAGAAGGGTCCCTCCTGCGAGTGCGGCTCCCGGCATGGCAAGGTCTCCCTCCCGCTCGCCGGGAGGTCGTGGGGTGATCGGGGCGATCGCAAGGTCGGTGCCGAGGGGAATCGCGGCGGGGGCTGCGAAAACGCCGGCGAACGGAGCATTTTTTTTGATCGAGCGATCGAAAAATCAGCCACGGGTGGCGGCGGCCCTCCCGGCGACCCTCCCGCGGACGCCGGGCGAATGCGGCACGAACCTTGACCGTCCGCCTTGCCCATCGGTCGGGGAATGCCATGGTCGCTCCGCTCAATCCCTGCGAACTCGAGATCGACCTCTTCTGTCGCGGCGTGCGGATCGACCGCTCCTGCTCCCTCGAGGAGGACGCCCGGGTCTTCCGCCGCACGCGCGCGGGCCTGGGGAGCGGCCTCGAGCTCGTGCTGCCGGGGAGCCTCAAGGACATCTGGATGAACGCGCCGGTCGAGGAAGACTTCGCCCAGGCGAGTCCCTACCGCCTCTTCAAGGAGGGGAAGGGCTACCACCTCCTCGACGAGCGGGGCCCGCACCGCTACCCCGTCCGGATCCCCCCGGAGCCCGCCTGGTACGAGCGGCGCACGACCCTCGGGACTCCGATGCAGGACGTCGGCGTCCTCCAGGGGACCTACCTCGGGATCTACATCTCGAACTCCTGCGGCTACTGGTGGATGCGCGGGGAGGGGAAGGAGGCCCTGAACTGCGCCTTCTGCACGACCGGCTACAACGTGGGGGTCAACGAGCGCGTGGACAAGGCCGTCGAAGACGTCGTCGAGGTCGCGGCGGCCGCGAAGGCCGAGGGGTGCACGTTCACCCACTTCAACACCGGCTTCCACGGAGGGCGCGACCTCGAGATGGTGGCCCCCTATGTCGCCGCCGTGAAGGAGCGGGTGGGTCAGCTCGTCGGGGTCCAGGCGCTGCCGGCGCGTCCCTCCGAGTACTGGAAGTACGATTGGCTCCTCGACCTCGGCGCCAACCACTTCTCCTTCTGCTGGGAGTTCCAGCACCCCGACTGGTTCGCGCGTCTCTGCCCGGGAAAGCGCGCGACCCTCGGGCAGGACGCCTTCTTCCGCGCCCTCGAGTACTGCCAGGGAAAGATGCCCAAGGGGGCGTGCTCGGGGGAGATCATCGCCGGCGTCGAACCGATCGAGTGGACGCTCCGGGCGATCGACTACATCACGGACCTCGGGGCGTTCCCCACGGTCTGCATCTTCCGCCCGGTGCAGGGGAGCGATGTGGTTCTCTCCCTCGACATCAACGTGCAGGC
>CBRGOK010000341.1:0-4971 GCA_967798035.1 uncultured bacterium | reverse complement strand
CCTCGCCTCCGGCGCCGCGATCGTCCAGTTCGACGAGCCGGTCCTGACCGAGGTCGTTTTCACGGGTCCGAAGAACCGCCGCTCCTTCATGTGCGGCGCGCTCTCGGAGAAGGGCGATCCCGCCCGCGAGCTCGCCTTCGCGGAGGATCTCCTCCGTCGCGTCGTGGCGGGGGTCCCGCGAGAGCGGACCGCGCTCCACGTTTGCCGGGGCAACTGGACCCGGGACGAGTCGGCCCTCCTCGCCGGGGACTACCGGCCGCTCGCGGACTTCCTCTCGAGGGCTCCCGTCGGGTCCCTGTTCCTCGAGTTCTCGACTCCGCGCGCGGGGGAGGTCGAGGCGCTCGCGGACCTGCCTCGAGAAACCCGGATCGGGGTCGGCCTCGTTAATCCGAAGCAGGAACGGATCGAGACCGTGGAGGAGATCGTCGAGCGCGCCGAGCGGGCGATCCGCGTCTTCGGCCCCTCGCGTCTCCTCCTCGTCCCCGACTGCGGCTTCGCGACGTTCGCGGACAACCCGGTCGCCGCGTCCCCCGTGGCCGAGGCGAAGCTCCGTGCGCTTGCGGGGGCGCGCGACGCGCTCCGAGCGAGGAACGGGTCGACCGACTGAGGGTCGAGCCGGCCCTGCGCTGTCAGGGCCGGATCGTCGCGACCGTCGAGTTCGAGAGGCGCCAGAAGGTCCCGCTCGGGTCGAGGACGATCGCCTGGAAGTAGAAGGGGAAGTTGGCGAAGTTCGCCGGGAGACCGGAGAGCGGCACCGTGAGGGAGGCGTCCCCCGTCGGCGAGAGGGTGCCGGCGAAGAAGGGGAAGACCGCGGACGGGTCGACGAGGAATTCCCCCAGGAATCCGGGCCCGGGGTCGTCGTGGGCGGGGATGCCCGTCACGCCGACGAAAAAGAGCGCGCCCGGGGGTCCGTTCGCCAGGGTGAGCGTCGCGCTTCCCCCCGCGAGCGTGAGATCACCGGCCACTTCCAGACCCGGAAGCGGGGCGGCGTTCGTCGTGATCCCCGGCCCGAAGAACGGCGGGCCCGGGAGGCACACGCACCCGGAGGGGCACTGGCCACCGAAGACGGAGCCCCCGTGGTGGGTGACCGTGCCTCCCGCGGAAGCGATCCCCGCACCGCTGAAGGAGACCAAACCGAAGACGCACCCGGCGTCCCCACCCCGGACGATGGAGCTGGAGTCCCCGGAGACTCGGACGACGGAGGAGTTCGCGTAGATCCCCGCCCCCGCAATCCCGCAGGTCTCGACGCTGAAGAACGCGCAGCAGGCTTGGTTGCCCCCGACGACCGTGGAGCCGGCGATCCAGACCTCCCTCGCCGATTCGGCGAAAGTCCCCTGTCCCGCGTCGCTCGCGAGGGGACCGAGGAAGCAGAACGGGGCTCCCGACCCGCCACGGATGTCGCATGCGGACAGGTGGGCGACCGACCCATTGCGGGCGTGGAATCCGTGGCCCCCGGGGAGCGCTGCCGCGGAAGCGCCGCCCCACATGAAGCACCGGAAGGCCCAGAACTCCGCGCCGTCCACGCGGAGGGCCGTTTCCCCCGGCGCCCCGAGGACGACGACGTCGGCGAGCACGACCCGCGTGGCAGGCCCGAGAACCTCCAGCCGTGGGGGCGAGGGCGCCACTGGGGAGGGGGTCGCGGCTACGAACCGCAAGCGGTCGATGTAGACGAGGGAGGAGGCGGGAATGCCCGAGACGACGGTCGTCGGCGACGTGGAGGTGAGGATGACGACGGTGTTCCCCGTGCTCGTGCCGAGGATTCGCAGCCCCTTTCCCGAGAGCGTGAAGTGCGAGTAGAGCCCGGGCTGGACCAGCAGGATGTCGCCGTCGGCGGCCGCGGCGATCGCCGGAGGAATGTCCGTGAAGTTGACTCCGGGTCCGCCGTTGTCGTCGACGACCCACGTGTTCTGGAGGAGGAGGCACGCGAGCATCGCCGGGAGCGTCATGGTTAGCTCCGAGGGGGAACCGGCGGGTTCCGTCGACTCGGGGAACGCTACACCCGCCGGACGAAACGCTCAACCGGGGCGGGACTTGCGACGCCGAGGAGGCCCGGCTCGGCGGGCGGGGCGGCCGGTCTCGGCGATCACCGCGTCCGCCTCGATCTCGACCAGCATCTCGGGATCGACGAGGGCCGACACCTGGACCATCGCGGTGGCGGGTCGGATCCTCCCGAAGAACTCGCCGTGAGCGCGGCCGACTTCCTTCCATCGGGAGATGTCGGTCACGTACATCCGGGTGCGAACGACGTCCTCGAGCCGCGCCCCCGCGCGACGGAGGGCCCGCTCGATGTTCCGCAGGGTCTGGACCGCCTGCCGGTAGGCATCGCCTTTCCCCACGATCTTCCCCTTCGCGCCGGTCGCGGTCGTGCCGGAGACGAAGACGGATCGGCCGACGCGCACCGCGCGGGAGTAGCCGACGATCGGCTCCCAGGGCGTCCCGGAGGAGACCAGGAGGCGGGCGCCCCGCGCGCTCACTCCGCGCGGCACGCCTCGAACTTCTTGCGGTAGACGTCGGGGATGGTGCGCTTCGCCCAGGTGCGCATGTCGACGCAGACGGTCGTCAGCTCCGCGTCGCAGCAGCGCTCCCCGCGCGGGGAGTCGATCGAGTAGGCCCAGGTCGCCGAGGAACCCCCGATGCGCTTCAGGGAAACGCTGACCGTCAGCTCGTCCCCGTAGCGCAGGGGCGCCCGGAACTGCGCCTTCGCGTCGATGAGAGGGAAGCCGAGGTGCTCCTCCGTGACGACCTTCGCGTAGGAGACCCCCATGCAGCGGTCCCAGAACGCCTCGAAGGCGACGTGGCAGAAGTCGAAGATCCGCGGGTAGTAGGCGATCCCCGCGCGGTCGACGTCGCCGAACCGGACGCGGACCTTGGTGCGAAAGGCCAAGGCCCTACGGGTGCGTCCCGCCCGGAGCCGGCCGCGCGGCGGGCTCGGTCGCACGGGTGCCGTTCGTCCGCGGCGCCGGCAGCGGCCAGGCCTCGAGGACGGCCGACACGATCATCTCGGCGAGGATCTCGTAGGTCTCGTGGCCGTCGCCCGGCGTCGCGCTCGCCGGGTCGCCGAAGTAGGCCTTCTCCGCGCCCGCCTCCGCGAAGGTCTTCACCCCGGCCCGGATCTTCGCGGCGAGGTCGATGTGGATGGGGGGGAGCTCTTTCCGGAGGTGCTCGCGCACGCTCTCGGGCTCGACGGCCATGACGAGGGAGGTCTCGTAGGCGCCCGCGTGGCATTCGCCGCGGCGGTACTCCTCCGTCAGCGTCTTCGCCCACTTCGCGCGCGTCGTGTCGACGAAGACGGGGCGCACCCCGGTGCGGGACTCGACCTCGGCGACCGCCTTGTGGAGCGCCTCCAAGTGGGAGGGCTCGAGGTGGGCGCTTGCCAGGGCGACTTTCTTCAGCCCCTGGTCGATCACGGAGCAGGCGATGTCCCGCACGAGGGCGGTCGTCGTCTCCGGCGAGATCGACACGCGGCCGGGGAAGCCGGCCGCGAACTCGGTCGCGGCGTAGGAGACCGGCGGCAGGATCAGGGCCGGCACGCCGCGCGCCTTCAACTTCATCGCCGCGCGACGGGCGATCTCCGTCGCGATGACGACGTCGCTGTCGAGCGGGAGGTGCGGCCCGTGCGGCTCGATCGCGCCGAGCGGGAGGAGGACGACGGGGGACTTCGCGAAGGCTTCCCCCGCCTCGGGCCAGGTGAGATCGCCCAGGTTCTCGATCCAGCGTTTCATCTCAGTCGCGACGCCTCGTGGGGCGCCGCCGTCGCGGCGGGGAGGTCACGCGCGGAGCCGCTTGCGGTCGACCTTCCCGCGGTCGTTCCTCGGGAGGGAGTCGGCGAACTCGATCTTCCTCGGGTACTTGTGGGGCGCGAGGCGCCCCTTGACGAATTCCTGGAGGTCGCGGGCGAGGGACTCGCTCGCGGACTGGCCGGGACGCAGGACGACGAACGCCTTCGGCTTCACGAGCCCCGCCTCGTCGCTCCAGCCGACGACGGCGCACTCGAGAACGGCGGGGTGGCGCAGGAGACAGTCCTCGACCTCGATCGGGGCGACGAAGGTGCCCCCCACCTTGAGGAGGTCGTCGGCCCGTCCGCCGTAGTAGTGGAAGCCCTCGGGGTCGCGACGGAAGAGGTCCCCGCTCACCGCCCAGTCGCCCCGGAAGGTCGAGCGCGACTTGTCGCGGTCGTTCCAGTAGCAGAGGGCCGTCGAGCCCCCGCGCACCCAGAGGGTGCCGAGCTCCCCGTCCGGGACGTCGCTGCCGTCGGGGCCGACGAGCCTCGTCTCGTAGCCGGGCACGACCCGGCCGAGGGACCCCGGGCGGACCTCCCCGAACCGGTTCGAGACGTAGATGTGGAACATCTCGGCCGAGCCGATCCCGTCGAGGATCTCGACGCCGAAGGTCTCCTTCCACCGGAGGTAGAGCTCGGGCGGCAGGGCTTCCCCCGCCGAGATGCAGACCCGCAGGGAGGAGAGGTCGTGCCGGGCCGCCTCGGGGTGGGCGACCATGGCGTTGATCATCGTCGGGACCGAGGTGAGGACGGTCGGCCGCCGCGCGTCGATCTGCTCGAAGAGCGCCTCGGGCGTGCTCCGCTCCGGGAAGAGGCAGGTGCTCGCGCCGACGGCGAAGGGGAACATCAGGTTCGTGCCGGTGGCGTAGCCGAAGAAGAGCTTCGGGACCGCGACGGTGACGTCCGACTCCCGCATCCCGAGGATCCGCTTCGCGTAGGTCTCGACGTTGAAGGCGAAGTCGCGGTGGTGGTGGACCGCCGCCTTCGGCCGCCCCGTGCTGCCGGACGTGAAGAGCCAGCCGGCGAGGTCGTCGCGGCCCGTCGGCTCGTTCTCGAAGGCCTCTCCCGCCCGCCCCGTCGCCTCATCCCACGGGATCGCCCGTGCGCGGGAGCCCGCGGGGGCGCGGCAGGAGGCCGCCTCCTGCCCGACCACGAACAGCGGGATGCCAGGCATTTCCATCGCGTGCTGCTGG
>CBRGOK010000340.1:0-4978 GCA_967798035.1 uncultured bacterium | reverse complement strand
CCGAGGAGACGTGCGACCAGGCGCGGAACGTGTCGCGCTCGCTCACCCGGGCCGTGACGACGAGCCGGGTCTTCCCGTCGCGGCGGCGGATCTCGCGGTAGGACTTCCCGCCGACGAACTTCGCGAAGGCGGCGAGCGGGTAGGAGGCGCCCGACTCGGAGAAGACGGAGAGGTCGCGCAGGTGGCCGAGGTCGTCGCGCCCCTCGGGGTCGAACCCGACGAGGAGGAGGCGCTCGCGCCCCGCCTCCTCGAACCGGGCGAGGGGGAAGCCGCGCAGCGCCCACTCGATCGTCCCGCGGACGGCGGCGGGGGAGACGTTGAGGTCCCGCAGGCGGTCGCGGTCGAGCTCGACCCGCATCTCCTCCGTTCCGCGCTCGATCGCGGTCTCGATCGACTCGAAGACCGGGTCGGCGCCGAGTCGCTGCTTCACCTCCTCGGCGAGGGTGGCCAAGGTCTCCGAGTCGGGCCCGGTGAGGGCGAGGCGCAGGCCGTCGGCGTTCCGGCGCGCCTCGCCGTCCTCCCCCGGGACGTCGAGCCGGAGCCGGATCCCGGGCCGCTTGGGGAGCTCGTCCCGCAGGCGCTTGGCGAGGGCCTGGCGGTCCTCGAGGGAGAGCCCGCGCTCGTAGTAGAGGGAGATCCAGCCGGTCGAGCGGTCGAAGCCCGCTCCGAGGTCCTTGTAGCCGAGGGAGGTCTTGCGCTCGGAGAGGAACCGCTCGTAGATCCCCACTTCCTCGCTCGCCTCGGCGAGGGTGAAGTTGCGCGGGAGCTCGAGCCGGAACTCGTACTCCCCCGCCTCGTCCCCCTGGTCCCCGACCTTCTGGAGGTGGCTCCCCGGGATCCCGTAGGAGGCGAGGAGGAGGATCGTGCCGAGGCCCGCGAGGAGGCGGTGGCGCAGGCACCAGTCGAGGACGGCGACCTGCCCCCGGTTGACGGCCGGGAAGACCTTCCCGGCGAGCGGGAGGCGGGCGAACCAGCGCGAGGTGCGGGGGGCGCGATCGCGCAGGAGCGCCTTCGAGGCGGTCGGCTGGAAGTAGAGGGCGAGGGCGAGGGAGGCGAGGATCGAGGCGCAGAGGGGGAGGCCGATCGCCTCCATGGCGAGGCGGAGGTTCCGCTCCTGGGAGAGGAAGATCAGGGGGGCGAAGACGATCACCGTCGTCAGGGTCGAGGCGAGGACGGCGAGTCCCACCTCCGAGGGGCCCTCGACGGAGGCCTCCGCGATCGAGCGCCCCTCCTCCCGCAGCCGGATCGTGTTCTCGATCACCACGATCGCGTTGTCGACGAGCATCCCGACGGCGAGGGTGATCCCCATCATCGTCAGGAGGTTGAAGGAGTCGCCGCGGAAGTAGAGGAGCGGGAGGACGACGAGGACGGAGGCGGGGATCGCGGCCGCGACGAGGAGGGTCGCCCGCATCCGCCGGAAGAAGAGGAGGAGGACGACGACGGCGAGCACCGCCCCCTCGAGGGAGGTCGACCCGAGGTCGGAGAGGCTGCGCTCGATCATCTTCCCCTGGTCGAAGAAGCGCTGGACGGCGAGGCCCGCGAGGGTGGGGTCGCGCTCGAGGTCGTCGAAGGCGCGGGCGAGGCGGTGGGAGACCTCGACCGCGTTCGCGTTGCTCTCGCGGTAGATCGCCGCGTGGTAGGCGTACTTCCCGTTCACGCGGAAGAGGCGCTGGCGGACGGCGCGGACCTCGCGGACCTCCCCGAGGTCGGCGACCGTGATCCCGGGGGCGACGGGGATCGAGCGGATCTCCTCGAGGCTCCTGAACTTCGCGTCCGAGCGCAGGAGGAAGCGCTTCCCCCCCTCCTCGACCTTCCCCGCCGGGACGGCGAAGTTGTCGCGCGACAGGCGCGTCACGACCTCGCGCAGGTCGAGGCGGCTCGCCCGGATCCGGTCCTCGTCGAGGTAGATCCGGACCGTCTCGTCCATGAGGCCCCATATCTCGACGCGGGCGACCCCGTCGACCGCCTCGAGGCGCTTCTGGACGACCTCCTCGACCAGCCAGTTCGAGCGCTCCTCCTGCTCGTCGAAGAGGAAGGCGCACCAGACGACCGGCATGTCCTCGAGGCTGAACCGCCAGGTCCAGATCCTCGGGATCCGGTCCGGCAGGGTCGGGCGCACGCGCTCGATCCGGTCGCGGACGTCCGCGTAGGCGAGGTCCATGTCGACCCGGCCGTGGAAGCGGACGTTGACCCACCCGATCCCCTCCCGGCTGTTCGAGGAGACGGAGCGCACGCCCGGGATCGTCCGCATCTCCTCCTCGATCGGGCGGATCGCGTGCTCCTCGACCTCGCGGGGGTTCGCGTCGGGGAAGGGGACGCCGATCGAGACGCTCTGCTCGCCCCAGCCGTTCGGCACGAGGGCGATCGGGAGGCGCCAGGTCGCGATCGCCCCGACCCCGAGGAGGGCGAGGAAGATCATCCCGATCGTCACGGGCCGGGAGACGGCCCACGCGATCGACCGGAAGTGGCGCTTCTTCATGCGGCCGCCTCCGGGGAGGCCGGGACCCGGTCGCGGACGACGAGCCGGTAGACGACGGGGATCACGAAGAGGGTGAGGAGGGTCGAGCCGGTGAGGCCGACGACGACGGTGATCGCCATCGGGGTCTGGAGCTCGCTCCCTTCCCCTCCGCCGAGGTCCCCGAGGAGGGGGATCCCCTTCAGCCAGCCGGTCATCGGGAGAAGGCCGAGGACGGTCGTGAGGGTCGTCATCAGGATCGGCCGCAGCCGCGTGCCGGCCGCCTCGACGAGCGCCTCGTGGACCGGCATCCCCGCGCGGCGCTTCTGGTTCGCGCGGTCGAGGAGGACGATCGCGTTGTCGACGACGAGGCCGGCGAGGAGGATCAGGCCGAGGAAGACGACGACGGAGAGCGGGAGGTCGAAGATCTCGAGGGCGAAGACGACGAAGACGAGCCCGAGGGGGACCGTCAGCATGATCAGGAGGGGCTGGACGATCGACTCGAACTGGGCGGCCATGACGAAGTAGACGAGGAAGATCGCGAGCCAGAGCGCGAAGCGCAGGCTCGAGAGGGCGCCCTCCATCTCCCGCTTCTGGCCGCCGAGGAGGATCTCGTACCCCTCGGGCCGCTCGATGCCGGCGAGGCGCGTCTCGATCCGGCGGGAGAGCCCGCCGAGGTCGAAGCCCTGGACCGCGGCGGTGACGACCGCCGCCCGGCGGTTCCCGATCCGACGCACCTCGGCCGGGCCCTCCGTCACCTCGAGGTTGGCGACCGCCTTGAGGGGGATCGGGACCGGCCCGCCCGGGTTCACGACCGTCTCGCGGAGCCGCTGGAGGCCGCGGATCTCGTCCTCGTCGGCGCGCACGCGGATGTCGATCCTCTCCTCGCGGCGCGGGAAGGTCGAGGCGACGCGCCCGAGGACCTCGTCCCGCAGGAGGTCCGCGGCCGCCCGCAGCCCCAGGCCGTAGTGGAGGAGCTTCTCCCGGTCGAAGGTCACGCGGATCTCGGGGTTGCCGCGGCGCACGCTGGTGCGGACGTCGGAGAGTCCCTCCATCTCCTCGAGCGCGGCGGCCACCTCGCGGCCGAGACGGGCGAGGACGGCGAGGTCCTGGCCCCGGACCTCGACCTCGACGGGGGGGGCGACGGAGAAGTAGGTCGGGCGCCGCAGGCGCAGGCGCTGCACCTCGGGGAGGTCGTCGAGGATCTCGCGGGTTCGGGCGAGGACGGCGTCCTCCCGCGCGGCGTGGTCGGGCCCGGGCCGGACCCGCACCGTGAGGCGCGCCGTGTGCTCCCCTTCCTCGGAGGTCGTGAGGGCCGTGCGCTCGACCCCGCTCGCGAGGACGGTCGCGTCGACGTCGGGGATGGCCCGGACCTTCGCCTCGACGGGGGAGAGGAGGAGGTCGGTCGTCTCGACGGGCGTCCCGACCGGGAGGCCGATCTCCGCGGTGAACTCCCCCTGGTGGACCTCCGGGAGGAGCTCCGCGCCGAGGCGGGGGACCCTCCAGGCCGCGAGCGCGGAGAGGGCGAGGCAGGCGCCGAGGACGGGAAGGGGATGGCGCAGGGTCCGGTCCAGCGCGGCGGGGTAGGCCCGCGCGATCGGCTCGTAGGTCCTCTCCCAGACGAAGAAGAGGGGGCGGAGCGCGAGCCCGAGGAGGGCGAAGACCCCCCGGAGGATCCCCTTCCAGAGGACGACGACGCCGACGAAGGCGAGGAGGCGCAGGAGGAGCCGCCCCGCGACCGAGAGGGCGGAGGGGACGATCCGGGTCACCCGGCGGAAGCTCGTCCCCTCGAGGAGGGAGGGGGGAGCCGACCCGCCGGCGAGAGAGGCGCGCCGCGAGGCGAGCATCGGGATCAGGGTGAGGGACACCGCGAGGGAGACCATGAGGGAGGCCACGACCGTGAGCGCCTGGTCGCCGAAGATCTGGCCGGCGATCCCCTCGACGAAGACGATCGGGAAGAAGACGGCGACGGTCGTCAACGTCGTCGCCGCCACCGCGCCTCCTACCTCCGAGGTCCCCCGGACGGCCGCCCGGACGAGGGGGTCCCCCTCCTCCCGGCACCGGGCGATCGACTCGAGGACGACGATCGAGGCGTCGACGATCATCCCCACCCCGAGGGCGAGCCCGCCGAGGGACATGATGTTGAGGGAGACCCCCGCGAGGTGCATGACGGCGAAGGTCGCGATGATCGAGACGGGGATCGAGAGGGCGATGATCCCGGTCTCCGAGAGGCGCCGCAGGAAGACGAAGAGGATCGCGACGGCGAGGATCCCCCCGACGACGGCGGAGTCCTGCACCTCGGCGATGGCGTTGCGGATGAAGGTCGAGGCGTCGGAGAGGACGAGGAGGGAGGACTCCCGCGGAAGCCGCGCCGCGAGGAAGCGGGTCATCGCCTCGTGCTCGGCCCGCGCCTGCCGGCGCCGCCCCTCGCGCTGCTTCTCCCGCTCCTCGGCCTCCTTCGCGTCGGCGGGGGGGGGCGCATCGGCGGGGGGAGGCTTGCTCTCCTCCTCGGGGGCGACGAAG
>CBRGOK010000339.1:0-4983 GCA_967798035.1 uncultured bacterium | reverse complement strand
CGGACGAGAATGCGCGTCCACTTCTCGCCGTCCTCCCGGACCTCGGCTCCGGCCGGGGGGCCGGGCACGTCCTTCTCACGGTTGCTCATCGGTTCCGTTCCCTGATTCGGGGTCGACTTCGGAGCGCCGTGCGGCCCGCTCCGGCGCGCCGGAGGGCCCGGATGCGAGGACGGCCGTCGGCTCACTTTCCCGCGCGGAGCTTCTTGAAGAACGCCTTCGAGTCGAAGACATCCGACTTGGCCTTCCTCAGCCAGCCGCGGATCACCTCGGGATCGATCTCGGCGGCTTCGCGGAATTCGGCCTGCGCCGCCCCGTACTTGCCCACGGGTTTCAGGGCGGGCTCGTCGAACGCCTGGCCATTCCAGAACAGGAGGTTGACGGCCTTCGCAGTCGCGTTGTACCCGACGACGGGATTGCCATCGATGAACCACACGGGGCTGCCGTGCCAGACCTTGGAGGTCGCCGCGGGGAGGGCGGTGTCGATCAACCCTCGCAGCGCATCGCAGGCGGCCCGGAACGGGGTCGACTGAGCCTTGGAGTACGCGGCGATCTGCGCGCTTCCGTCGGGGCCAGCTTCCACGGTTCTCGATGGACGGGACTTGTTCATGGTCACTCCTCTCCTGGGGCCGAACGCCCCGCTTCCGCGGCGAGCCGCGCAGCGGGCCGTCCGCTGCAATGGGTTCTCATCCCGCAAACCGTCGGCACGGGGTCAACCCTTCCGACGCACCATCTCGTTGATCCAGATCGGGGCGAATGGCGAGGTGCATCCCTTGGAAACAGGATAGTCACGATAGAGCCCCAGGGCGTCTCCGATGGCAATGGCCCGTTTGCGATACTTGGGGAAGTGGATCCCGATTCCTCCCAGGCAGAAGTTCATCGTCCATTGCACTTCCGGAGGGGCGCCCCCCATCTCGGACTCGATGCGCTCGAGAAGCGCGGGGAGGTCGAGTCCTTCCGGACTACGGGCGATCCGCTCGGAGGTCAGGCCCCATCCGGCGCGGGCTGCCCACGGGTCATCATCGGCCATCCACGCCAGGCGAAGAGCCTCGTTGTCGGGATGCTTCTTGACGACATAGGAGTTGAGCCATTCCGCCACTTGCACAGAGGTGGCGGACCGGACCATCCGATCCACCTCGGTGCGTGACAGGTTCTTCGGCTTGATCAGGAGGGTTGCCAGGAGCCGGGCCTCGACGTTCCCGGTCTCCCAGAGAGCGAGTGCCAACTCGTGGTTGGTCTTGATCTTCGTGGCCAGCTTCCGGATATCGCCGAGCGGAACACCGATATCGCCGTACCGGGCACCGAAGTGATCGTGCCCTCGGTTGCGCGCACGCAACGTCTCGTCGCCGAGCGCTTCGATCTGCTTCAGTGTTTCCTTGAGGGTCATGGTCATCATCGTGGCTTCCAAGCGGGATGACGCTCCGCTCCTGGGGGAGGTCAGTGCTGCTCGATCCCCTCGGGGAATCGGTCCCGCACGAGATCGAGGCGGACGTCGTGCTCGAGGAGCGCCTTGAGGCCCGCGAGGACGAGCGCGAAGCCCTGGGTCGAGTCGTTCACCTGCTTGACGACCTGGTCGCCGTCCCCGGCGAAGCCGGAGTTCGTGATCCGGACGAACGTCGTGCCGTCCTCGCGGGCCGTGAAGAGCCATTCGACGGTGGTCGGGTCGCCCTGGCCCGGCCACTCGATGAGGATGCGGCGACTCGGCTCGAGGGCCTTCACCGTCACCGGGATCGAGATGCCGTACATCTCCCAGTCCCACTGGACCTGCTCTCCGGTCGCGAGCCTCCCGCTCCCCCTCGTGAACCAGAACCGGCTGGTGATCTCGGGGTCGACGAAGGCCTCGAACACGTCGGCGACGGGCCTGCGGATGAGCATCCCCGTCGTGGCGACCGGCGGCTGGCTGATCTGGAGGGCCTTCATGCGGGTTGCTGCGGGGGCGGACTCGGGTCGGAGGGACGGGCCTTCATGCGTGGGGGCGCTGGATCGTGATGGCCGGGGCCTCGGTTTGGATGGCCGGGGGCGAGGGTCGGCCCTCGACGGTCGCGCCGGTGGGGGAGATGCCCATGGTCGTCTCCGGTGTCCGGGACCGACGGCGGGAGGTCCTCGATCCTCACGTCGTGGGCGGGGGGCGGTCCCCCTCGGGCTGCGGAGCCTCGGGTTGTTGGTAGAGGCCGAGGACGTTGCCGGCCGGATCCCGGAACCGCGCGGAGAATTCCGGGGCGTGGGCGCGGGTCCGCCGGACGGCCCTCCCCCCGTTGGCGAGGACGGCCTCGAGGGAGGCGACGACGTCGTCGACCAGGATGTAGAGGAGGAGGCCGGGCGAGACCTGGGGCTTGCGGCCGCGGACCCAGGTGCCGCTCACCCCGTTCACCGTGTCGTCGAACGAGACGTCCCCGTCGTCACGCTCCCGGATCCTCCACCCGAGCGCGCGATGGTAGAACGTCGCCGAGCGGGAAACGTCGGAGGCGGGGATCTCGACGTAGCAGATCTTGCCGTGTCTCAGCGTCGGCGGCATGGGGCGTGGGCTACCGGGTCCGGAGGGAGGGAGGACACGGCGATCTCACCTCGCGCCGCCGGACTCGCGCTTCGCCGCCAGGGAGGGTTCGCGGACGCGCCTCAGGGTCCAGTCGTACCCGCCACCCGGCCACTTCCAGGCGCCCGTCACCGTGTTCCCGTCCGCGCTGAAGGTGCCGCGGTACGAGACCGGCGATCCCTTCGCCCCGGTCCAGAGCGTGAGGGTCCCCTCGCCGAGCTCCCAGGTGTAGTCGAACGTGTTCCCCAGGGTGTCGTAGAAGCGCGACGTGATGGCGGGGCTCGCGGACTCGGCGCCGACCTTCCGCTCCCGCCCGATGATCTCGATCCCCTTCACCGGCACGTCGCCCTGGAGGAGGTCGATGTGGGCGATGAGGAAGTGTCCTCCCTCGAGCCACTCGATCGTGAACCTCCCCGACGAGCCGCCCGGGCCCCCCTCGACGTCCCACGTGCCGACCATGACGTCGAAGCGCTTGAGCTCGGCGTCGGGCTCGGAGGCGTTCCGGGACCCGGCCTTGGCACTCGCCCCGGCGGCGCGCGCCGTGGGCTTGGTTCCCGGCCGCGTCGCGACCGGCTGGAAGATCTCGGTTCGCCACTTCGACGGATCGCGCTCGAGGCCCGGCTCGGTCAGGAAGACCTCCCAGGGACTCCCCTCCGGAGTCAGGTCCTCCTTCACGAGCCATCGCCCGAGCGCCTCGCGGGCGCGGGGGAGATCGCGGTAGGGCCCGACGTGCATTCCCGAGACGACGTCGCCGCCGGGGAGGCTCGAAGGCGTGACGCGCCCGTCGCCCGCGATCTCCTCCGCCACGGGGATGCCGGCCTCGATCTCGACCTCGGCGCCGAGGGACCGGGTGCGCGCGTAGGGGGGTCCCACCGGCGTGAGCCGCTCCCGGTTGAGAAAGGCCATCACCTCGGGGAGGAGGATCGGGACCTGCTGGAGGACCTGGTCCGGCGAGCACCTCGCACGCACCGTCGCCGTGCGGAGGGGCTTGCGCTGCTGCAGGACGAACTGCGGATCTCTGGGGCCCACGCCGGAGCGGAACCTCTCCAGCTCTTGGAGGACCCGCCGGCCGGGCCGGAACGCGTCGCCCGGGAGCTTCGCGTCGACGTCGAGGCTCTCGCAGACGAACTCCATGGCGACGGGACGGTCCGGCGGCCCGTAGGCCACGCGGGTCCGGTGGGGGAACCGCACGCCCCCGACCGACCTCCAGTCCGAGTAGTCGAGGAGGAGGCGCTGCCAGCCAGCGCCGCTCACGGTGGCGTAGATCGCGACGCGGACGAGTTCCTTGGAGTCCCGGGCGAGGAACCAGCTGTCCGGCGCGGGCGGCTCCTCGCCCGGGACGGCCTCGATGCCGACGTCGGCGGGAGCCTTCGGGAAGAGCCGGATCTCGTGGCACGGGCGCCCGGAGACCTGCGACTCGCCGGCGACCTCGGCCCTCGCGTAGATCTCGCGCCATTCGCGGTGGCGCCCGAGGGCGTGGAGCCGCACGTCGGCGGCGGCGCTCCACCCCGCCTTGATCTCGATCCCGCCCGTCCCCGTCATCCAGTGGAGCTCGCGGTTCGTGCAGCGGAGCGAGGGGGGCATCCCCTCGAAGACCGCCTCGAACCGCGAGGCGCCGTCCGGCGCGAGGATCTCCGTGTAGGAGCCCTGTCCGGGGAATCCCTCGAACGAGAGGCGCCCCCGACCGTGCACCACGCCGAGCCGGGCGAGCGCCGAGGGGTCCCCGAGCCCGGCGCGCTGCGCCTCGAGGAGGCCGGCGGCGTCCTGCAGGGGCGAGGCGCCCGCGGAAGCGGCGAGGAGGGCTAGCGCCGGAAGGGTCCGTAGAATCTCGAGTTTCATGGTCGGTGCCTCCGCTCGCGCGCCGGATGGGACGGGACCGCCCTCTGTACGGCAGGCGGGCCCGAGCCTAATCAGGAAAACCGCGGGGAGCCCCTGGAAGATGGCCTCGACGGACGGACTCGCCGCCGGTCGGTTCCCCGACACCCGCTGGTCCCTGGTCCTCGCCGGCGACCGGGGCCTCGCGCTCGAGCACCTCGCCGAGGCCTACTGGAGGCCGATCTACGGGTACGTCCGCGCGCGGTGGGCGCGCGACGAGGCCGAGGCGCTGGACACGACGCAGGACTTCTTCGTGAGGTTGATCGAGGGGGTCCTCCTCGAGCGCGCCGACCCCCGCCGCGGCAAGTTCCGCGCCTACGTCCGGGCCGCCCTCTCGAACTTCCTCGTCGACGAGGCGAGGAAGAAGAACGCGCAGGGGCGCGGCGGGGGCCGCCGGTTCGTGCCGATCGAGAACCCGGGCGCCCTCGATCTGCCCGACCCCCGCGGCAAGTCGCCCGAGGAGGCGCTCGACCACATCTGGCGCGCCGAGGTCCTCGGGCGCGCGGCGAGGGACCTGGAGCGCGAGCTACTCGCGGAGGGGAAGGTCGATGCCTACCTCGGCTTCCCGCCGGACCCTC
>CBRGOK010000338.1:0-4992 GCA_967798035.1 uncultured bacterium | reverse complement strand
GGCGGCGCTCGCCGAAGGAGGCTTCGGCGACCTCGACCCTCGGCGCGTAGCCGTCCCACGGCTCGCCGACCGCCTCGCCGTCGACGAGGAGGCGGAAGATCGAGTAGTCGGGCGCGCGCGTGAAGCGGCCCCCGATCCGGTAGCGGCCCGCGCTCGGGACCGGGACGTCGATCGTGAAGGAGGAACCGACTCGGGCGTTGCGGAACCAGACCTGGGAGGTCCCCTTCCGGGCCGGATCCCAGGAGATCCCCTGCTCGACGGCGAGGCCCTCCTTCACCGACCCGGGCGGGAGCGGGAGATGGCTCTCCCCCTCGAGGAGGTCCTGGAAGCGGATCCCGCGGAGGCCGAAGTCGCTCGATAGCCTGTAGCCGGTCACGGACCGTCCTTCGAGGGAGAGACGGACGGGGCCCGGGGAGAGGGAGACGGGCTCCGAGATCCGGAGGGCCACCCCCTCCCCGTCCTCGAGGACCGCGAGCGGCCGGTCGTCGAGCCGAACCTCGACGCCGGCCGAGAGGCCGGGGCCGAACCGGTAGGCGACCCAGAGGCGGTAGATCCCCGCCTCGCGGATTTCGCACCGGAGCGAGCCGATCTCCCCGCGCTCGGGGGTCTCGAAGTCGAGGAAGGGGCGCAGCACGGAGCCGTCCCGGTGGGGCGCGACGGAGGCCTTCCCCGAGGCGAGCCGCTCGCGGAGGGCCGCCGCGTCGAGGGCCCCCGCGGGAAGCGGCGCCGTCACGAGCGGCCGCGGGTCCTCCTCGAGGGAGACGGCGGGCGCGCCCTCCGCCCGGTCGAGGTAGGCGTAGGCGACCGCCGCATAGCCCGCGCCGGGGTAGTCGTTGCGCCCGCCATGCTCGATCGTCATCCGGAAGGACCGCTCGAAGGGGATCGCGTCCGAGATGTGGAAGCGATGGACGCCGATCTCGCCTCGCAGGTCCTCCTTCACGGTGCACCCGTGGAAGGGCTGCTGGACGGGGCCCCGGGTGAAGTACCAGCCGCAGTTGAAGTAGTCCTCGGTCCCGGTCCCGCGGAAGGCCGTCTCGCCGTCGACGGCGACCTCCTCGTCCCCCTCGAGGAACCAGATCCCGTCGTTCCCGACCATCGCCATCGAGACGCCGACGAAGTGCCCGCGGCCGGCCGCCTGGAGGATCGGGAAGGGTTGCCCGGCCGCCGTCGTCTCGCTCCGGTACCGCGCGTGGAAGCGGAGCGGCGTCCCCGGGTCCCCGTCGCGGAGGCGCGCGCGCAGGAGGATGCCGTCGGGAGGCGATCCTCGGGCGGCGACGCCGACGCGGATCCCCTTCGAATAGGGCATGCGGAAGAAGGAGCGCAGCGCCGACCCCCGGACGAGGACGGGGAGGGCCGCGGTGTCCCGCAGGCCGAATGGGGTGCAGAAGAAGAGATCGAGCGGCGCGTCGACGGCGGGATCCGTCGCGCCGTCGACCCAGACGCGGAGGAAGAGGTCGCGCAGGTCCTGTCCCTCCCCGACCTCGAGGCGCAGCTCCTCGATCGTCCCCGCCCCATCTCTTGAGAGGAGCACCCCCGCCTGGGCGAGGGGCTGGGCCGTGTTCACGGCGTACCCCCATGGGGGGCCCCCCACAGGATCTTCCTTGCCACAGCGTCCGAGGATCTCCTCGATCCGTCGGATCGACTCGAGGAACGCCGCCCCTCCGGGTTCCCAGCCGGAGGCCGTCGCCGCCGGCGGAAGGGCCATCACCTCGATCTGGTAGAAGCAGCGGCCGGCGCGATCGACCGAGACCTCGAGGCCGTCCTTGAACGGCATCGGCAGGTAGGACACCGCCCCTCCCGAGGAGCGCGTCGCCAGGGGCGGTGCGAAGGGGGAGGTGAGGCCGGCGAAGAGGCGGCCGAAGGGGGCCTCGAAGGGCTTCCGGCCACCTTCCTCGAAGCGGAACAGCGCGGGCGCCTTCTCGTCCCCGTCCGGGTTCGCGCTCCAGATCCGGAGGACGACCCCGGAGCCCTCGACGCGCGCCAGGACGGAGCGCTCCCCCTCGACGCGGAGGAAGCGCCCGGCGTCGTCGTTTCCGCCGCCGGGGTCGAAGGAGGAGAACTGCCGGACCCTCCACGGCCGCGGTTGGGGGAGCTTCGAGAGGTCGAAGAGGCTGGCAAGGTCGAAGCCTCCCTCGCCGGCGCAGAGGACGAGGAGGATCGGGAGCATCCCGACCGCAGTGTACGCAGGCGCGGGGCGCGTCCCCGCACGTCGTCGGGGGGTTCGCAGTCTCGGCGCCGGCTCCGGATCCGGGCCTCCCCCCGCGGGGAGGCGGCCGTTGACGGATCCGCCTGCGGGGTGCGAAACTGCGATGGTCCGCAGTGGAAGGTTCTGGCCGCGCGCACCTCGGGAGCGGTTCCCTTGCCGGCGCCGGTCGAGTCCCCTATCGCCCCCCAGGGTACAGGTAGATGCTTCGCATGAAACGAGTTCCGTTCCTCGCCGTGCTCCTCGCTCTCGCCGGGACGGCCTCGGTCGTCCCCGCGCAGACCGCCTGCGTCTCCGGGCCGCCGGCGCCCCCCGCGTATGTCGCGGCCCCGACCGCCCCCGCGTTCGTCTCGATCCTCGGCAGCCCGACGGCGATCCTCCTCCACGGGCCGGCGATCGACGACGTCGTGTCCCCGCTGACGCCCCTGCCGATCCCCTTCACCTACATGGGGATCGCGAGGGTCGGATTCGCGGTGGATTCGAACGGGACCGTCCGGTTCGTCTCGGGACCGAGCGACTTCGGGAACGACCCCATCCCCGCGGCCCTTACTCCGAACGACTACATCGCCGCCTGGTGGGACGACCTCCACACCGGCGCCGTCGGATCGGTGCTCTACGACGTCGTCGGGGGCTCGCTCGTGATCGAGTGGAACGCAGTCCAGCACTACCCCTCGAACGCGAGCGGGGAGAGCGCGACCTTCCAGGTCGTCCTCAACCCCTCCCCCCTCGACACGATCGACTTCCACTACGACGGCGCGACGTTCACGGCGGGGACCGACCCCTGGACCGCGACGATCGGCGTGGAGGATCCCGCCGGGGCGACCGGTCTCGACGCGACCGGCTTCGGCGGCGGAAACGTCGCCTTCCCGGCGACCGACTTCACCCTGACCCCGGGGCCGCCGGGTCCTCCGGGTCCGCCGATCGTGAACTACATCGCGAGCCCCATCACCCCCTCCTTTTCCTCGATCCTCGGGAGCCCGAGCGCCGTGCTCCTCCACGGGGTGGGCGCCGACGACGTCCTCTCGCCGGCGACGCCGCTGCCGATCGCGTTCTCCTTCTACGGCGTCCCGATGGCCTTCTTCTCGGTCGACACGAACGGGCCCGTCTCCTTCGGCGGGGTCGCGGTGAGCGACTTCACGAACGACCCGATCCCGGCCGTCGCGGCGCCGAACGAGTTCACGGCGGCCTGGTGGGACGACCTCCACACCGGCACCGTCGGGTCGGTCCTCTACGACGTCGTCGGGGGGTCCCTCGTGATCGAGTGGAACGCCGTCCAACACTACCCCTCGAACCTGAGCGGGGAACTCGCGACGTTCCAGGTCGTCCTCAACCCCTCGCCGGCGGACTCGATCGAGTTCCACTATGACACCGCGACGTTCACCTCGGGGACGGACCCCTGGACGGCGACGATCGGGGTCGAAGCCGCGGGCGGGACGGTCGGTCTCGACGTGACGGGCCTCGGCGGGGCGAACACGGTCTTCCCCGCCACGGACTTCGTCCTCGACCTCTGCACGGCGTGCGGGAGCACGGAGTCCTTCGGCACCCCCTGCCCCTCGACGGTCGGCACGGCGGGCGGACCCCCGGTCGGCGGGAACCTCGCGTTCGCGATCACCCAGGCGGGGGCGGCTCCGACCGTGCCGAGCCTCCTCATCCTCGGGTTCTCGAACACGGCCTGGGTGCTGCCGCCCGCGCTTCCGCTCCCGCTCCCGCTCGGGATCTTCGGCGTCGCCGGGGGGTGCTCGCTCCTCGTCTCGCCCGACGTCCTCATCGGCACGTTCACGACGGCGGTCGGCACGAGCGCCGTGCCGATCCCGATCCCGCCGGGCGTGACCCCCTGCGCCGGGGTCTACGCGGAGTGGGCGAACGTCACCTCCTTCGCCCCCCTCACGATCCTGACCTCGGACGGGATGCTCGTCGTCACCCTGTAGGCGGGGATCCCTCTCCCGTTTCCATCGCGGGCGCGCCCACCGGGGCGCGCCCCCATCGTTGGCGGGGTCCGCGGGGGGGGCCGCCGCCGGCGGGAGCCGGTAGGATTCCGCGCCCCCGACGAACGGCGATGGGACCCCTCGGAACTCGGCTCGAGAAGGACCTGCGGGAGTCGATGAAGGCCCGCGACGCGGCCCGGACCTCCACGCTGCGCATGCTCGTGGCGGACCTCCGGAACGAGGAGGTCCGGACGGGCGCGGCGCTCGAGGAGGCCCGCGAGATCGAGGTGCTCCGGCGGGCGCTCAAGGCCCGCCAGGACGCGGCGGAGGGATTCGAGAAGGGGGGCCGGGCCGAATCCGCGGCGAAGGAGCGCGCCGAGGCGGCGCTGATCCGGACCTACCTGCCGAAGCTCATGGACGCGGCCCAGACCGAGGCCGCCGCGCGCGCCCTCGCCTCCGAGCTCGGCCTGACGTCGAAGAAGGACACGGGGCGCCTCATGAAGGAGCTGATGGGGCGCTTCCGGGGCGACATCGACGGCAAGATCGCCCAGGAAGTCGCCGGCCGGATCCTCGCCTGACGGCCTACGGGGCGAGGTCCACGACCTTCGCCTCGGCGCAGGCCCGGAGGAAGGCGAGCACCCCCTCGGGCTTCACCTCGCCGTACATCCACGTCCCGCCGGAGCGCGCCTCGGCCGCCGTGCACTCGTGGACCTCGAGGCCCGTGCGGGAGCCGTCCGCGAAGGAGAGGACCTCCCACTGCATGAGGCCGCCGAGTCCGTGGAACTCCCCGCGGACCTTCCCGCGCCGCTCGAAGTAGTCCTTCACGGTGCCGGCGAGGCGGGGCCTCGTCTTCGCGAGCTCCGC
>CBRGOK010000337.1:0-5006 GCA_967798035.1 uncultured bacterium | reverse complement strand
CGCACGGGGGTCCCGGCCTCGCGCTCCTCGCGATCCGTCCCTCGACGGGCGAGGGCCCGACCTACCTCGCGCTCGAGCCCGGCGCCTGCGCGCTCCTCGCCGTCCCCGAGGGGCTCGACACGGCCGGCGTCGTCTTCGACCTCGCCACGGCCGACGGGCTCGTGGTCCACGGCGCGACCCTCTTCGCGGACGGGGGACGCGCGCGGCGCTCGGCCATCCTCTTCGAGCCCGAGTCCTCCCAGTACGCCCTCGTCGCCTGCGAGTCGGAGATCTCGCTCGACTCCACGGGGGGTTCGAGCTGGAACATCACCATCGGACCGCCCTCCCGGGACATCAAGACGGGAGCGAAGGGAGAGGTCCTCCTCTTCCCGAACGGGTCCTACGTCCCCGAGCCGGGATTCAAGCCGGTCGGCGGATACCACTCTCCCCTCTAGCCGGGGGGCCCCCCGCCCCCTCTGCTCGGAGGCCTGCGCCTCCTCCGGCGGTGCGGCGGACTCTCCCTTCCCGGAGCGCCAGGAGGCCGGGGCCCCTCGCGAGGCGGGACGGGAGGCCGGGGCGGCGGCGAGGGCGTCCGGGGCGGGGGAGGTCCGAGCTCGCGCGGGCCCCTTGGCGGACTGGAGGCGGGAAACGGCGGTCTCGGTCGAGGTCGCGGCGGTTCGGGTCCCGGCTCCGGGGGGGCCGGCGGGGCCGCGGGGAGGGGAGGCGGAACGGCGTACGCCAGCTTCTCCGGCTTCTGCGGGCCGTTCGTCTCGGAGCAGAGGGAACAAACCGAGGGATCCGCGGCGCGGGCCTCCGCGCAGGTGAAGGTGCAGTCGAGCGTCGAGGGATGCTGGAGGCAGGCGATCCGCTGCCTCTGGACCTCGCCGCCGCAGACGATGCTCCAGCAGGGCCGGCGGACGTAGACGACCATCGGGGGCGCGGATTCTAGGTGCGCGACCCGACCTCGCGACTATCCTCCCGCTCCCGACGTCCCGCGGTTGGGTCTCCACCGGAAAAGCCCGCTCGCGCGCGCCCTGGCCCTCTGCGCGGCGGCGGCCGCCCTCGCGGCGGCCTACGGCGTCCTCGGCCGCCGTCCCGTCTGGGACTCGCGCGCCTTCCCGGCCGCCCTCGAGGCGGCATTCGGGACCTCCTTCGGCCTCACCTCGTTCCTCGCGGCGGCGCTCCTCGCCGCGGCGCGGGGGGCGGGGCTGCGCGACGGGATCCCGCTCGCGCGGTGGCCCTTCCTCTTCCTGGCCGCGGCGGTCCCCCTCGGCCTCGCGGTGCGCTTCCCCTCGACCGTCGAGCGCGTGCGCGAGCGATACCGCGAGCGATACGCGCCCCCCGGCACGGGGGAGGCGGAGGACACGCTCGCCGACCACTACCGTTTCCTCGAGGCCCTCTCCCCTCGCGTGCGGCCCGAACATCGGATCCTCGCGGTGACGGACCGGTACCCCTACCCCGACCTCGCCTACTGGTTCCTCCCGCCTCGGCCCGGAGGGCGCGTGAACGAGCGCGTGAACCCGAGGGTCGAGCGGATCGCGAGCTATCTCCGAGGGGCGGGCTCGGACTGGGATCCGGGCGCGGCGCTCGAGGGCGTGCGCGCCGAACTGCGCAGCAAGGGGGTTCTCTTCGAGGAGGCCGAGCTCGACGCGGCCCTCGGAGGGGCGGACGTCCTGATCGCGCTCGACACCGCCCTCGACCTCCTCCCGCGCGCGGAGCGCGCGGGCCTGACGGAGCGCCTCCTCGAGTGGAGCCCGCGGAAGTACGCCCTGCGGCGTCCCGCGGCGGGGCGGTGACGACCGGCGCCGGGATCCTCGGCGTCCTCGCGGCGACCGCGTCCCTCTCGCTCTGCGGCGCGATCGCCCTGCGCCTCCTCCCCCGCGTCGAACCGCCCCTCCCGCGCGGCGCCCGGCTCTCCCTCGCCTTCCTCCTCGGGTGCGGGTTCGTCGGGGCCTGGAGGATCCTACTCGATCTCCTCGGCGTCCGGATCGGGCTCCTCCCGACCTTCGCCCCTGCGATCCCGGCCGCCTGGTTGGCCGTGAAGCGCGGCGCCCCCGCGGAGGCGCCCGTCGCGGAATGTCCGGGGCGCCTCCCCCGCGCACTCGGTCTCGCGACGGCGATCCTCTGCGCGCTCGCCTTCGCGGAGACGGCGGCGCGGCCCCTCTTCGACGGGGATCAGGTGACCAACTGGGGGATCAAGGCCCGCGTCCTCCACGAGTCGGGGCACCTCGACTTCTCGGAGGTCCCGTGGGGGGAGATCCGGGGCCTCGGCCTCCACCCCCCGCTCGCCCCGGCGCTCCTCGCCCTCGTCCACGACTTCGCGGGAGGGGTGAACAACGACACGGCGAAGCTCTTCTACGCCGTCTTCCTCCTCGCCTCCCTCGGTCTCCTCGACGGGTCCCTCGCCCCCTTCGCCTCCCTCCTCGCCCGCCGCGCGGCCCTCCTCGCCTTCGCGGCGACGCCCGTCGTCCTCGACGGCGCTTCCGACGGGCTGGTCGACCTCCCGCTCGCGGCGTTCTTCGGGGGCGGACTCCTCCTCCTCGCGCGCGGGGCGGCGCCGGCGGGCTTCGCGCTCACCGCTTTCGGCGTCCTCCTCAAGGCCGAGGGGATCGCCCTCGCCGTCGTGAACCTCGCCGTGGCCTTCGCCTTCTCCCGGAGCCGGCCGCGGCGTCCGATCCACCTCGGCGCCCTCGCCTGCGCCGTCGCCTACACCCTCTGGATCGCCGTGCGCCGGGCGCACGGCCACGAGATGCTCCTCCCCGAGCGGACCGACCCCCTCTTCGGCCCGAACGCCTGGCCCCGGGCGCTCGCCGTCGCCGGCGCGATCGGGCGGGAGTTCGTCCGGTTCGAGGGCTCGCCCGGATGGGGCCCCTTCCTCCTCCTCGCCCCCGCCGCCGCCCTCGCCCTCGGGAATCGTCTCGTCCGTGGCCCGGGTCTCCCCCTCCTCGCGGGATTCGCCGGCGCGATCCTCGCGCAGGGGGCGATCTACTTCATCTATCCGGGCGACGTCGCGTGGCAGGTGGCGGTCCACCTCCCCCGGGCGTTCCTCCACGGGGCCCTCGCCGTGGCGGCCGTCTCCGCCCTCGGCTTCGACGCCTGTGCGGGGAACGCCGTCAGCGCGGGCGAATCGTCGCCTCGCAGTCGCTGAACGACGCCGCGTCCGTCCCTCCCGTCCCGGATCCGCGGTTCTCGGGCCGATCCTCCGCGCAGAGGAGGAAGGAGGACCCGAGCCCCTCGTAGGGCTGGGAGACCCGGTCGAGGGCGAGCCCCGAGGCGAACCCGGCGGTGAGGAGGCGAAGGGCGCTGCGATGGCCGCGGACGGCGCAGCGGACGAGGCCGAGGAAGGCGTCGGCCGACCCCTGGATCGCCGCCTGCCCGGCGGACGACCCGACGAGGACGCTCCGCTCGACCAGACCCGGGGCGGCGAGGAAGAGCCCGTTCGTGAATCCCCGGACGAGGCACCCCTCGAGGACGAGGAAGGAGCCGCGCTGGACCTGGAGCCCGTAGCCGGAGGTCCCTCCCGAGGCCTCGAAGCGGCAGCCGCGGAAGCAGACCTCGCTCCGGTCCGCGATGGCCCCGACCATGGCGGGGCCGAAGGTGCACCGCACCGCGAGGACCGAGGAGCGCACCGCGTGGAGCGCCGCCCCGGTCGTGGAGAGGGAGAGACCCTCGAGCCGGACCTCCTCGGCCTCCTCGATCCTCAGGGGAACGCCGAGGACGATTCCCTCCTCCGCCGCCTCGATCCGTAGTCCGCTCCGGCGGATCGTCAGGGCTCCCCCTCCGCCGTACTCCCCCCGACGGAGCCGGATCCGCGTCCCCGGCTCGGCCCGGCCGAGCGCCTCCTCCAGGGCGGGGAGGCCCGCGACCTCGATCGTCTCGGTCGGTTCCCCCGGCTCGGCGAACGCGCCGCGCGCGACGGCGCGCAACGCCCTCGCCCGTTCGAGCGCGAACGCCTCTCCGAGGACCGCCTCGGCCGCGCCGACCGCGCTCGCGTCTCCCGGGGGGCGGCCGTGGAGGCAGCGGAGGGCCACCTCCGCCCGGTCCCGCCGCAGGTCGGAGAGCGAAGGATCGCGCAGGCCATCGACGACCGTTCGGAGCAGCCACGCGTCCCGGACCGGTCGCCGCGTCAGGTTCCGGGCGATCTCCTCCGCCAGCTCGGCGCCGGATCGCCCCGGATCGAAGAGCCGGACGGCCGCGGCCCGGTCGAAGGCGTAGGGCTCGCGCGAGGGCTCCGCGTACGGTCCTTCCTCGAGAGGTGGATCCGGAGCGAACCGCGGGGACTTCGCGACGCTGCGGAGGAAGGGGTCGGGGTCCCGATCCGCGAGAAAGGCCCTCTCTGCCGGGCGGAGCGCGTCGCCGAGCAGGGCGAGGAGGCGGCGCTCGGAATCGAGCAGGCCGAGCCGCTCCGCCTCGACGCGTCCGAAGCGCTTGACGATCGCCTCCGTCCCGGCCGACCCCCCTCCGGCCGTGGCCGGGGCGATCTCGTCCAGGATCCCGGAGGCGCGCTCGGAGATCTCCGGGTCCTCGCTCGAGGCGGCCCGGCGCAGCGCCTCGAGCGCCGCGTCCCCCCTCGAGCGCAGGGCCGCTGCGGCTTCCTCCCGCCTCTCGTGATCCGGACTCCCGCGGGAGGCCGCCGCCCGTTCCGCGAAACGCTCGCCTTCCCCTTCCTCGCGGACCGCGAGGGAGACGACCGCGGAGGGGAGGGACTCGCGGCCGCGCGCGTCGCGCCTCACGACCCGGAGGGAGACGTAGAGCCGATCGGCCGCCGGCTCCTCGTAGGAGGTTCCCTCGACCTCGCCGGCGGTCTCGAATTCGCCCCGGCGCGCCCGCTCGACGCGGAAGAGCCCCGAGCCCGCCTCGGGGTGGGTCCACCGCAGCCGCACGCGCCCCGCCTCGACCGATGCCTGGAGGTCTCCCGGCGGATCGACGAACGTCCGACCGTAGTCCGCCAGGAGTTCGTACGCGAACCTCGCCCCGCTCCCGGGCTCGCCGGCTCTACGCTTCGCCAAATCGTGCACGTCTCGATC
>CBRGOK010000336.1:0-5009 GCA_967798035.1 uncultured bacterium | reverse complement strand
GAGCGGAAGGAGGAGGGGCGCTAGGCCGTGGCCGCCGCGATCAACCGGGAGGTCTCGGAGCGCGAGATCCCCATCCAGATGACGCCGATGATCGACGTCACCTTCCAGCTCCTCGTCTTCTTCCTCTGCACGCTGCGCTTCCAGACCCTCGAAGGGAAGCTGAGCGCCCACCTCCCGCGCGCCGTCGGGAGCGGCGCGGTCGCCGCCGGGCCGCTCGAGAAGGTCGGGGTGCGGATCGAGGTCGCCGAGGAGGGGAGGAAGGTGGCGGAGGGGAGCCTCGGCCGTCCCTACGACCCCTCCCGCGACGGGCGGGCGTACGACTTCGTCGGCCGGGTGCTCCGCTACTCCCTCGGCCCCCGCGCGACGGAGGACCTCGGCACGCTCCGCTCCTGGCTCGCCGAGCAGGCGAGGGTGAACCCGGGAGAGGACGGCCGGCCGCGCCCCTGCGCGATCGACGCGCGCGCGGGGGTGCGCTACGGGGAAGTCGTACGCGTCCTCGACCTCGCCTCGGAGGCCGGGTTCCAGGAGATCGCCTTCGTCGGCGCGGTGGAGAGGGGATGACCCCCCCCTTTTGACACCCGGCCCGTCGTTCCCTACAGTGCTGCCCTTCGTCGCGGGTCACCCTGCCCATCTCCTCGCCCCCTGAAGGAACCCGCGACGCGACCGGATAGGGAGGAGCCCTCGAGGACCACCCCATGAGCCCGAGCCCGAGGATGTCGTCGTCCCGCGCGGCCCTGCTGGCCGCCTCGCTCCTGTTCGCCTGCCAGGGAGGCCCGACCCCGGAGACCGGGGAGCCGACGCCGGGGGAGCCCGGCCCGGTGGCCGAGGCGCGCGAGCCCCAGGCGCCCGCCCCGCCCGCCCCGCAGCAGACCCCCACCGAGCTCCTCGAGCGCCGGGCGCAGGAGCGGACGATCGAGGTGCAGCGTCGCGCCGTCCTGATCGAGCGCCACCTCTCCCTCGCGCGGGACCTGCGCTCGCAGGGGAGGCTCGAGGAGGCCGAGCGCTCGGCCGCGGCCGCCCTCGAGATCGACCCCGACCACCGCGAGGCGCGGGAGCTCCTCGAGGAGATCGGCGCCCTCCTCGGCAAGCGGGGGGCGGAGATCCGGACCGTCCAGAAGGAGCTCGAGGAGCAGTGGGATCTGAAGCTCCAGGCGCTTCGCGCGGAGGCGACGGAGGCCCTCGAGCGGGGGCGCGCCGCCCTCGCGGCGAAGGAGTTCGACCGCTCCATCGAGGAGTTCAGCCTCGTCCTCCAGCACGTGAAGTGGGCCCCGACGGGGCTCGCCGGCACGGAGATCGAGGCGGGGGCGCGCACGGGCCTCGAGGAGGCGCGGGGTCGCAAGCAGGAGGAGGAGGACCGGGTCCGGCGCGACCGCGAGCGCGAGACCTTCGAGCGGCTGCAGGCGGAGGAGACCCGCGAGCGCACCCGGCGCCAGGCGCTGTTCGACACGATCCTCGCGCGGGGGATCCAGGCGTTCGAGGCGGGCCGCTACCGCGAGGCGGTCGAGGCGGCCGACCGCGCGCTGCGCGAGGACCCGAGGAACCCGCGGGCGAAGGAGCTGCGGGAGGCGGCCTTCAAGGCCTCCCTCGACCAGGGGAAGCGCGACTACGTGGCGGCCAAGCGCGAGCACTTCCGCCGGTGGCGGGAGGACCTCCTCGAGGCGCGGATCCCCTACGCCGACCTCCTCACCCTCCCCGACGAGGAGTTCTGGGAGGAGATCTCCCGCCGGCGGTCGGACCGGGCGGTCGCGGGGATCGCCTCGTCCGAGCCGGAGGACTCCCGGCGGCTGCGGGATCTGCTCAAGACGACGCGGCTCCCCTCCCTCCAGGTGAAGGACGAGACGAACCTCGGGGCCGTCGTCGGGTTCGTCCGGACGATCACCGGCCTCCCGATCGTCGTCGACCCGGCGGCCGTCGCGAAGGTCGACGAGGCGAGCGTCACCTTCCAGCTCGACATCCAGCACCCGATCTCCGCCGGGCACGCCCTCGACCTCATCTACGAGTACGCCGGCGGCGAGATCACCCACGTCTTCAAGCACGACGCGATCCTCGTCACGACGAAGGAGAAGGCGAAGGGGACCCCCGTCGTCCGCAACCACGACATCCAGGACCTCGTCTTCGGGCTGACGACCTTCTTCGGCCCCAAGATCGGCGACATCCGGCTCCCGGGCGCCGCCGCGGACGAGGAGCAGGGGGGCTTCTTCGGCGGGGCGGGGGAGGCGGCCCCGATCGTCAACGCGGAGCAGCTGATCACCGTCATCAAGGAGTCGCTCGCCCCCGGGACCTGGGAGGGAGACGGCCACTCGATCGACGCGCTCAACGGCAACCTGATCGTCGTCCACGACCTCGAGGTCCAGGGGCAGGTCGCCCAGTTCCTCCAGGACCTGCGGACCTTCACCGCCTCCCTCGTGACCGTCGAGGCGAAGTTCCTCACGGTGTCCGAGAACTTCCTCCAGGAGATCGGCGTCGACTTCCGCGGGCTCGGCGGCGAGACGGGGGTGCTGGCGAACCTCGACGACGTGACGAACGGCCTCGAGGACATGGCCTCCCTCGGCCTCGACAACAACGGCACGGGGCTGTCGACGGGGGCCGGGAACAACCCCTCGAGCGGCGTCTTCTTCAACGAGGGAGGGGACTCCGAGTTCCGCGGCCGCACGGAGAACTTCTTCGAGACCCCGCTCGGGCGCACCCTCAACAGTCGCGGGGGGATGAGCTTCCAGTTCACCCTCCTCGACGACGCGCAGATCTCCCTCATCTTCCGCGCGGTCGAGAAGACGGCGAACTTCCAGCTCGTCAACAGCCAGATCCTCTCCGTCCACAACACGCAGCGCGCCTACCTCACCGTCATCAACCAGACGAGCTACATCCAGGACTTCGACGTCGAGGTGGCGCAGCTGGCGTTCATCGCCGACCCCCAGATCAACGTGATCCCCGACGGGGTCGTCCTCGAGGTCACGCCGACGATCCACCACGACCGGAAGTACCTCACCCTCGAGCTCCAGCCGACGGTGGCGACGCTGCTCCGCCCGATCCCGACCTTCACGACCTCCCTCTCGGGCCTCTCGATCCCCGTCACGTTCCAGATCCCGGAGCTGCGGGTCCAGTCGGCCGCGACCACCGTCGTCATCCCGGACGGGGGTTCCGTCCTGATCGGCGGCCTGAAGCAGGTCCACAACGTCGAGCGCCGCGCCTCCACGCCGATCCTCGAGCGCATCCCCCTCATCTCCGCCTTCTTCAAGAAGGAGGGGGTCTCCGACGAGAACCAGACCCTCTCCGTCCTGATCCGCGCCTGGATCACGGACGTGAAGGAGGAGGCGAAGAAGATCGCGCGGAAGTAGCGCCGCGATAGATCCTTGCGCGGGGGGCGGCCGGTTCCCGGCCGGCCCCCCGTTTCCTTGACCGGCCTTCCCCCGTGGCTATCCTCGCCACCGCTTCCCTCCTACCCCGGCCCGAGGAGGCCGCTTGACGGCGACGGGACGACTCCGCGCGATCTTCTTCGACATCGACGACACGCTCTTCTCGACGAGCGCGTTCGCCGAGTCGGCGCGGCGCAACGCCATCGACTCGATGGTCGCCCACGGCCTCAGGGGCGACAAGGAGGACCTCCTGCGGGAGCTGCGGGAGGTGATCGAGGAGTTCTCCTCGAACTACGAGCACCACTTCGACAAGCTCCTCGTCCGGCTCGGCCCCGAGGCCTCGAAGGGGGTGAACCCCGAGATCCTGATCGCGGCCGGCGTGGTCGCCTACCACGAGACGAAGTCGCGCGAGCTCAAGGTCTACGACGACGTCTACGAGGTGCTGCGCGACCTCTCGAAGACCGACATCCTCCTCGGCGTGATCTCCGCCGGGCTCGCCGTCAAGCAGGCCGAGAAGCTCGTGCGGCTCAAGATCTACAGCTACCTCGACCCGCGGGCGATCTTCATCTCGGACCAGATCGGGATCAACAAGCCCAACCCGAAGCTCTACGTCCGGGCCTGCGAGGACTCGGGGGTGAAGCCGGCGGAGGCGATGTACGTCGGGGACAACCCGCGCGGCGACGTCGATCCGTGCCGGGCGATCGGGATGACGACGGTCTGGCACCAGCGCTCCGGGCGCTTCGAGATCGGCCCCGACGACCCCCAGCCCGACTACCGGATCCGCAACTTCCACGAGCTGCGCGACATCCTCGTCAAGGACTTCGCCGTGGAGCTCCCCGAGCCCGCCTCCGGGCCGGCGCGACCGCCCCGCCGTCGCCCGCGCGCCAAGGCGCGGGCCTGATCCCGCCTACCCGCGCCCGATCGGCTTCCGCTCGACGAGGTGGCAGGCGACGAGCCGGCCGTCCGCCGCGCGACCGAGGAAGGGATCCTCGACACGACATCGCGCCTCCGCGACGGGGCACCTCGGATGGAAGTGACAGCCTGAAGGAGGATTCGCGGGGGACGGTGGCTCCCCCGGCAGCAGGATCCGCGTCCGCTTCCGCGTCGGGTCCGGGACCGGGACGGCGGAGAGGAGAGCCTTCGTGTAGGGGTGGAGCGGTTGCCCGAAGATCGAATTCACGGGCCCCGACTCGACGATTCGGCCAAGGTACATGACGGCGACTTCCCGACAGAGGCGGCCCACGACGGCGAGGTCGTGGGCGATGTAGAGGGAAGCGAGCCCTTCGCGCGCCTGCAGCTCCGCGAGGAGAGCGAGGATCTGGGCCTGGACGGACACGTCGAGAGCGGAGACCGGCTCGTCGAGGACGAGGAAGGAGGGGCGCAGCGACAGCGCGCGGGCGATCCCGATCCTCTGGCGCTGCCCCCCCGAGAACTCGTGGGGGTAGCGGGAGGCCATCTCCGGGTGGAGCCCGACCCGTTCGAGGAGACCGTCGACCTCCCTCCGCAACGCCCCGCCGCGCGACAAGCCGTGAACCCGGAGCGGCTCGGCGAGGATCGCCCCGACCGTCATCCGGGGGTTGAGGCTCCCGTACGGATCCTGGAAGACGATCTGGAGGTGGCGGCGCAGCGCCCGCATCTCGCGGGCCCGGAGACGGA
>CBRGOK010000335.1:0-5012 GCA_967798035.1 uncultured bacterium | reverse complement strand
CGATGGGGTCCAGTTCCTCGGGTGCCCCGGCCTGGCCGGGGTTACCTCGCCGGGTGGCGGGCCTACTCCCGGAGGTCGGTACCCTGCGATTCGACGGGCCCAGGGCGCCCGCCCGTCCCGCGCGAAGCGAAAGCGTGGCGCCCAACGAGAGAAGGAGACGCAATGGCCCCCACCCGCACCTCCTCGATGTCTTCGGCCTCCCTCGGCCTCCTCGCGGTCCTCGGCCTCCTCGCCCTCTCCCCCGCCGACGGCGCCGCCCGCGGGGGCGCTCCGCCCCCGGTCTTCAGCAACCCGCTCGCCATCACGAACACCTACGCCCCCTTCGAGCCGGGCGCGGTGAAGGTCTTCACGGGGAAGTCCGACGGCGAGAAGACGACCCTCGTCGATCTCTACCTCCCGACCACCCGGACCTTCGTCTTCAACGGGGGCAACGTCGAGTGCCGCGTGCTCCAGGAGACGGAGTTCGAGGGGGGAGTGATCTCGGAGATCTCCCAGAACTACTTCGGGCAGGGCGACGACGGGGCGCTCTACTACTTCGGGGAGACGGTCGACCAGTACGAGGATGGCCTCGTGGTCGGGCACGGAGGAAGCTGGCTCGTGGGCGGTCCCACGCTCCCGGGCGACCCGCCGGACACGGGGAACGCGCCCGCCCCCGGCCTCTTCATGCCCGCCGCTCCGGGCGTGGGGGACACCTTCAAGCCGGAGGACCTCTTCCCCCTGGTCGACGAGACCGACACCGTGCTGAACGTCGGCCTCACCGTGAAGGTCGCCGCGGGCACCTTCACCGACTGCATCGAGATCGAGGAGACGAGCCAGCTCGGCCCGGACGTCGAGCGGAAGATGTACGCTCCCGGCGTCGGGGTGATCAGGGGCAAGGCGCAGGGCGAGAAGTTCGCCCTAATCGCCTCGACCCTGCCTGTCCCGCGGTGAAGTGACCCGCCGGACCGGCCCGCGCCGGAACCCGTCGCCGTCAGGGTGACGGGACGACCCCCTCGGCGTGGGACCCCCCCGACCCAACTGGATCTTCCTCCAGTGGAAGGGCTCGGCCCCCGCTGCAGGCGGACGCCGCCCTCCGGTCCCTTGCGGCGGGCCCAGGGAAACGCGCCGGACAGCGATTCGCGCGAGGTCGGACTACCCGCGGGTAGTTCGCGTTGTCACGGACTCCCCGCGGGGACTCCGCCTCGTCGTGGAGTCCGCGCGGCGACGCCGAGAGGAAGGGGGTCGGCGACCTCCGGGTGAAGCACCGTCGGGGCGACTTCTCGGAACCTCGGTTAGCCCGGTCGATTACGCGCACCTCAGAACCTCGGCGGGGTCTGCCGAGGACGCTGGCCTCGTCCGGACTCTCCCGCTTCGCCGCGTTCGACGAGAACCGGAACGATCCATCCGCACCCGCGGACCGGGCCTCGCCGCGAGATTGAATCGGGCGCGCCTCGTTCCTAGCGTCGCGGGTCGCCTGCCCCGCGTTCGAAGCCGATCGCGGCCCTACCCGAGTGAAAGGAATCTCGTCATGAGCCTGAAGTGTCCTCTCGTCGCCGCCTCCCTCCTCGCCGTCTCCTCCCTCGCCTTCGGAGCCGGCTACGCCGTCTCCGCCCTGCAGGAGTACGGCAAGAAAGCCCCGCAGGGGGACGAGATGAAGATGGAGATGCCGAAGCCCGGCCCCGAGCACGCGAAAATGGCGAAGTCCGTCGGCAACTGGGACGCCGAGGTCGAGTCGATGATGGGCGGCCCGGGCGCGCCCCCCACGAAGTCGAAGGGGAGCGAGATCGTGAAGGCCCTCCCCGGAGGGCTGTGGCTGACGTCCGACTTCCAGGGGGAGTTCGCCGGGATGGCCTTCCACGGGCACGGGATCCACGGCTACGACGTCCTGAAGAAGAAGTACGTCGGCGCCTGGGTCGACAACATGGTGACCTCTCTCGCCACGATGGAGGGGACCTTCGACGAGGCGACGAAGACCGGGACCTTCTTCATGGAGGGGCCCGACCCGTCGGGGAAGGTCGTCCGGCACCGGATGGTCGAGAAGTGGATCGACGACGACAACCGGACCTTCGAGATGTTCGCGCCCGGCCCCGACGGCAAGGATGCGATGGGGATGAAGATCACCTACAAGCGCCGGAAGTAGCCGGCGCCGACCGCCGCGCGCGGGCGAGACGGGCATCCGGGGGACGGCCCCCTCCCCCGGGGCCATCCCGCCGGCGCGCGGGAGATCCGACCCGCCTACCTCCGCCGACCGCGGCGGTAGCGGACCGAGAAGGAGACCATCGGCTGCGCCATGGGGCGCTGCGGGATCGTCGCGAGCACGCTCTCCGGCGTCGCGTCGAGCGCGGCGCGGGCCCCGGGCCACGGAGCGCGCGGGATCCGCTTCCCGGCTCCCCTCTCGAGGTCGCGCCACTTCGTCGAGTCGATCGGCGCGAGGAGGGTGATCGCCTGTCCCCGCCGCCCCATGCGGCCGGTGCGGCCGATCCGGTGCGTGAGCAGGTCGGAGGTCTCCGGGAGGTCGAAGTTGATCACCTGCGCGATCGAGGTCACGTCGAGCCCGCGCGCGGCGACGTTCGTCGCCACGAGGATCTTCACCTTCCCCGAGCGGAAGCGCTGCATCACCCGGTCGCGCTGCGGCTGGGAGAGGTTCCCCTGCAGCGACTCGACCGGGTAGCCCGCCTCGGCGAGCTCCCGCGCAAGCTTGCGCACGCCGTGCTTGGTGCGGCCGAAGACGAGGATCGATTCCTCGCCGCGGTGGTCGAGCAGGTCGCAGAGCACCCGCAGCTTCCCGCCGGTCGGCACGTCGTAGGCGATGTGCTCGATCGGCGCCGAATCCTCCGGCCGCGGGTCGACCGAGACGTGGACCGGGTCGCGCAGGTGCTTCTTCGAGGTGTGCCGGACCCAGTCCGGCACCGTGGCCGAGAAGAGCGCGGTCTGCCGCGTGGCGGGCGTCGCCTGGAGGATCCGGGTGACGTCCGGCGCGAAGCCCATGTCGAGCATCTCGTCGGCCTCGTCGAGCACGAGCATCTTGAGGGCGTTCAGCCGGAGCACCCCCTGGCGGATGAAGTCGAGGACGCGGCCGGGCGTGCCGACCACGATCGAAACGCCGCGGCGGAGCCGCTCGCGCTGCGCGCCCATCGGGCGCCCGCCGTAGACGAGCGCGATGCTGATCGAGCGGCGCGCGCCGAGGGCCTCGATCACGCCGCCGACCTGGACGGCCAGCTCTCGCGTGGGGGTGAGGACGAGCATCTGGACCGCGCGGCTGTGCGGGTCGAGGCGCTCGATCGCCGGGATGCCGAAGGCGAGCGTCTTGCCGGAGCCGGTGCGCGCCTGGCCGATGACGTCGAGCCCCTGGAGGAGCGGCGGGAGCGCCGCGGCCTGGATCGGGGTGGGCGTCGAGATGCCCATGCGGGCGAGCGCCTCGAGCGTGGCGGCATGGAGGCGCAGCCCGTGGAACGAGTTTTCGTGGGTCAGAGCAATGGCGGCCGAAGCCGCAGAAGAGGGGGGAATATCGACTCCTCGATGCGCAGCGCTGGAAGTAGGGAACAGACGGGTCAGGCTGAGCCGGTCAGTACGGTCTAGCCAACCCTGCTGCGCAGCCGAGGTTATGCGGGCGTACTGTCGCGCGGACGTTCCGCGCACCCGAGATCAGGCCGGGAACATAGCACAAAGGGGGGGGGATTTGTATCGCACCGGTCCCGGGAGCGGGAACGGGGTGGGGAAGTCGAAGCGGAGAAACCGTTTCCGGCTGCCGCTCCAGGACCCCTCTCGCTTGGTCGGGGGGAGAGTGAGGGGAGATTCGCGTGGAGGAAAGGCGCGAGAAGGGAGAAGCCGGGCCGGCCGGGCCGAGGCGGCGGGGAATGCGGGACCCGTCTCGCGCGCCTCCAGTTCGTATGCAGGACCCGTCCCATGTGGATCGCGGAGATCTGGCGCTACCCGGTGAAGTCGATGGCGGGAGAGCGGCTCGACCGGGCGGAACTGCGCCAGGACGGGATCCTCGGCGACCGGATCCTCCACGTCCGGAATCCCCGCGGCCGGGTGGTCACGTCCCGGCACCGCCCGGCTCTCCTCGGCCACCGCGGGAGCCTCGGGCCGGACGGCGAGCCCCTCGTCGACGGCCGGCCCTGGGGTTCGCCGGAGGTCCTCGCCGACGTCCGGCGCGCCGCGCGAGACGAGCGCGCCGAGCTCGTCCGCCACGACGGGCTCGACCGCTTCGATGTCCTCCCGCTCCTCGTCGCGACCGACGGGGCGATCCGAACCCTCGGCTACGATCGCCGGCGCTTCCGCCCGAACGTCGTGATCGGGGGCGTCGAGGGCCTCGACGAGCGGGGGTGGCCGGGCAGGCGCCTTCGGCTCGGCGCGACCCGGATCGAGGTCCGGGAACTCCGGCAGCGATGCGTGATGACGACCTTCGACCCCGACACCCTCGAGCAGGACGTCGAGGTCCTCCTTCGTATCCGCCGCGAGCTCGACGGGACCTTCGCCCTCGACTGCAGCGTCCTCGAGGGGGGGAGCCTCGCGGTCGGCGAGCCGGTCGAGCTCCTCGAGACCTGACGCCTCGCGCGACTAACGAAATGAATCGCGCCTCGCGCCACGGAACCTTCTGGCGCGATCGACATCCAAAGAAGCGAGATGACCGCGCTGGACCTCGCAGAGATCTCCGCCTCCTACCTCGAAGGCTCCCTCCGGATCGTCGACGGCCTGCGGTTCCGGCTCCGCCTCGCGACCTGCCGGACCCTCCGCCGCTACGTCGCGGCTCTCCGGGCCCTTGCCCGGATCGCGGGGTACACCCCCCGTGTCCTTCCCCCTCCGGACGTGGCGCGGAGGATCCTCCGGCGCTTCCGGGGGTGGGACGGTCGGGCTCCGGCGCTGAAGAGCGAGCGGAACGCCGCCTAGCTGCCCGTACCGGGCGGCTCTCGGCCCGATCCCCTTCCCACCGGGGCGGCAGGGCCCCCCGGCCCGCCCCCCCCCCCCGGGGCCGGGGGGTGCCGGCCCCCCCCCCCGGAGGGCCCCCGGGGGGCGCGGGAGGGGGGCGG
>CBRGOK010000334.1:0-5031 GCA_967798035.1 uncultured bacterium | reverse complement strand
GAACTCCGCCCCTTCGCGGTACCAGTCGTGGGTCCCGATGTAGCGGCTCCCCGTCAGGACGCCGGCCCGCTCAAGGGAGTAGAGGTAATAGTGGTGGTAGTCGGGGTGGCCCGGGTTCGTCTCTACGGAGAAGTTCGCGTCGAGCCAGGCGAGCGCGTCGCGGATCGCCTCCTCGATCTTGGCGGCCTTCGAGCGGGCCCGAGAGCCCGACGCGCCGGCCCCGGGCTTGAGCAGCTCCTCGCGGCAGAGGATCAGGCTCGAGATCCCGATGCAGGCCCTCCCGCCGTTCACATCTCCCTCGTCCAGGTTCCCGTAGGCGTAGGCCCATCCCCGCGCCACGGCGGGGACGCTGTAGAACTCCGGTCGCCCGACCTTGTCGAGCCCCTTCAGGCGCGCGAGCTTGACGGCCGGCCCGCGCGGGACCTGGCAGCGGAGGTAGTAGTCGAGCGAGTCGGCCCAGACCTCGGGGTCGACCTTGAGGCCGCAGCGCACGGCCGCCTTGAGGCCGAGGAGGGCGTACTGGGCGTTGCTGACGTCCCCCTCCGTCGGGTAGGGGCCGTAGCCCCACAGCCCCTGGAAGCGGTGCTTCTCAAGCTGGGCGACGTAGCCGAGCATCCGCTCCCGCTCCCGGGCTCCGAGGTCGCGCGGGAAGCGGTACGCCCGGCGCTCGGAGGGATCCATCCGCTCGACCGCGAGTCGCTCGTGGAGGGGGGCGGCCCGCAGGTCGTGGGCCATCATCGCGAGGCCGACCTCGTAGGTGAGGCGGGCCGGATTCTCCTCGAGCCAGCGGAAGCCCTTCTCGAGGGCCGGGTCGAACTTGTTCACGTCCGAGGCGAGGAGAGCGAGGAGGGCGAGCGCGGTGTAGCCGGAGCGGAACTGGAGGCCGGCGCTGTTCTCGAAGGGGCCCCAGGAGTCGTCGGGCCGCTGGGCGCGCCGGAGCCAGCGCACGCCGTGGTCCACCGCGACGTCGACGCGCTCCGCGAGGTCGCGATCCGGATCCGCGGGCGAGACGGGACGGGAAGAGGGAGCCGACTGCCCCGGGAGGAGGCCGCTCAGGACGAGGGCGAGCAGGACGCCAGGCAAGGCTCGGGGCTCCCCGACACCTTCTACTCCGCCCCTCCCGGCCCGGCAAACGGCCGGGCCGCGGCTATCATCCCGCCCCTCCGATGACGCCGCGGCCCCGGATCCTCGCCGCGTTCCTCCTCCCGCTCGCGCTCGCCGCGTGCGCGCGGAGCGCGCCGGGCCGGAGGTCGCCGGCCCCGGAAGCGCGGCGGGAGGCGCCGGGCTTCCTCTTCCCGGAGGTCCCCTCCCTCCGCGAGGCGGTCGCCCGCGGTCCGAGGCCCCACGACTACGACGTCGAGCACTACCGCGTCGCCCTGAGGGTCGAGCCCGAAGCCCGGCGCATCGAGGGGCGCGTCGCGATGCGCCTCCGCCCGACCGTCCCGGGACTGGCGAGCCTCACGATCGACGCGGCCGACCTCGACATCCACGTGGTCGAGGAGGACGGCGCGGGGCCGCTGCGCTGGGAGACGAGGGAGGACCGGATCGAGGTCGACCTCGGCCGGCCCCGACCGCTCGAGGAGAGCCTCACGGTCGTCGTCCACTACACGGGGTTCCCGCGCCGCGGGATGTACTTCCTCGGCCCCGAATCCACCCACCCCGACCGCCCCGTGCAGGTCTACACGCAGGGGGAGCCGGAGGACACGCGGTACTGGCTCCCCTGCTGGGACTACCCGAACGACCGGGCGACGAGCGAGATGGAGGTGACCGTCCCCGCAGGCCTCACGACCGTCGCCGCCGGCGAGCTCGTCGGGAAGGAGGAGGACGCCTCCCGCCGGACGCGGACCGACCGCTGGCGGATGGAGTCCGACCACGTCTCCTACCTCTTCACGCTCGTCGTCGGGGAGCACGTGATCGTGGAGGACCGGTGGCGGGACGTCCCCCTCTGGTACGTCGTCGAGCGGGCCGACGAGCCCCTCGCGAGGACGACCTTCGGGAAGACGCCGGAGATCCTCGGCTTCTTCTCGGAGTGGCTCGACGCGCCCTACCCCTACGCGAAGTACGCGCAGGTCTGCGTGCGGGAGCCCCTCTTCGGGGGGATGGAGAACGTGACCGCCACGACGCTCACGCGCTCGGCCCTCCACGACGAGGCCCTCGCCCCAGAGGCGCCCGCCACCGGCCTGATCGCCCACGAGGCGGCCCACCAGTGGTTCGGCGACTGGATCACCTGCGCCGACTGGTCGCACCTGTGGCTGAACGAGGGGTTCGCCTCCTACTTCGACCTCCTCTACACGGAGCGCGCCGAGGGGTGGGACGAGTTCCGCCTCGGGGTGAGCCGGTCCCAGAAGTCCTACACGGAGCGCTGCCGCGGGGCTGCCCGCCACCCGATCGTCTGGAACCGCTACGCCGACCCGGTCGATCTCCTCGACGAGCACGTTTACGCCGGGGGGGCGATCCGCCTCGACCTCCTGCGGTTCGTCCTCGGGGACGAGGACTTCCAGCGCGCGATCCGCGCGTGGGTGCGGCGCCACCGCGGGCGCTGCGTCACGACGGAGGACTTCCGCCGTTGCGTGGAGGAGGAGACCGGTCGGGATCTCCGCGCGTTCTTCGAGGACTGGGTCTACGGCGCGGGCTATCCGGAGTTCCGCGTCCGCGGCGAGCACGACGAGAAGGGGGAGGCCCTCCTCCTGCGGATCGAGCAGGTCCAGGAGCCCTCGCAGGGCACGCCCGCCGTGTTCCGGACGCCCCTCGAGGTCGAGGTCCTCACGGAGGCGGGGACGAAGCGCTCCTTCCGCGTCCCGATCGACGCGCGCCAGCAGACCGTCGTCCTCCCGGTCGACAGCAAGCCCCTCCTCGTCCGCTTCGATCCCGGCTCGAGGATCCCCAAGCGCCTCGAGTTCGAGAAGACGGAGGAGGAGTGGCGGTTCCAGCTCGCGGGCGATCCGGACGTTCTTGGCCGGATCGCGGCCGCGGAGGCCCTCTCGAGGCTCGGCGGGCTCCATCACGGGGCCGCGCGTCCCGAGGACGAGGGTCCCCGGCCGCCGGCCGTCGCGGGCGTGTCGTCCGCGGCGGTCGTGGCGGCGCTCGCGCGGGCGCTCGGCTCCGATCCCTTCCACGGGGTCCGGGAGGCCGCGGCGGCGGCGCTGGGCGAGATCCGGGGCGGGGAGGCGAGGGGGGCCCTCGCCCTCGCGCTCACCGACCGGGACCGGAGGGTGCGTCGCGCCGCCTGCGCCGGCCTCGGCCGGTTCGAGGGGGACGGCGAGGCGCTCGAGGCGCTGGTCCGCGTCCTTCGCGAGGCGGAGAGCCCCTACACGGCCGCGGCGGCCGCCTCCGCGATCGGGAACGCCAAGGGAGACGGCGCCTTCCAGAGCCTCGTCGAGCAGCTGGGCCGGCCGTCCCACAACGAGGTCCTGCGTTCCGCGGTCTACGCGGCGCTCGGCGCCCTCGGGGACGAGCGTGCGATCCCCCACCTCCTCCGGGGAGCGGATCCGCGCGCGCCGCAGCCGGCCCGGAGCGCGGCGGTCGCCGCTCTCGGGAAGGTGGGGATCTCCAACCCCGAGGTCGTCACCGCCCTCGGGGAGCTGCTCCTCGACGACTCCTTCGCCGTCCGGCGGGCCGCCGCGGCCGCGATGGGGGAGACGGGGGACCCGGTCGTCGCGGGGATCCTTCTCTCCCGGATCGCAAAGGAGGACGATCCGCGGGTCCGGGGGACGCTCGTGGATTCGATCGGCCGGATCCGCCGCGAAGGCCTCGCCCGGGGGATCGCCAACCCCGCCCTCTCGGCGGAGATCGCCCGCCGCCGCGCCGCCCTCGAGCGTCTCGAGGCGGAGGAACAGGAGGCGGAGGCGGAGGCCGCCGAGGTGCGCGCCCGCGTCGAGGAGCTGCGCGCGCGCCGGCGGGCAGCCGAAGAGGAGCTGGAGCGACTCGGCGCGGCCCGGGAACCCTAGGGGAGCCGTCCGGAGGAGAGGTCCCGCAGGAGGAAAGGGAGGTCGGCCGAGAACCGCGAGCGCGGCAGCACGAGGTCGAATCCCGCGGCGAGGGCCCGGTCCCGCAGGGCGGTCTCGACGTGGGAGAAGAACCCGACGATCCGCACGGAGGCCGTCTCCGGGTCGGCGCGGACGCTCGCTGCCGCCGCGATCGGGTCGGCCCCCTCGAGGCCGAGGTCGACGATCAGGGCCCGCGCCCCGTGGAGCCGGGTCGCGGCGGCCGCGTCCTCCCCTGGCAGCAGGGAGACCGTCCGCACCCCGAGGTCGCGCGCTGTCGAGGCGACCTTCGAGAGGAAGAAGAGGTCGGGGACGAGGAGGAGGACGCAGGGGTCGGGCAAGATCGGGTCGCGCCGGTCCGACAAGTGTAGGTCCCCGGGCGCCCTTCCCCCGGTCGGAGGCTTCCGACATCATGGGCGGGCCATGGTCGCGGAATCTCCCGGCGCCGCCGCTGCCGTCGATCCCGAGCGCCTTCGCGGGCGCCTGGGCGAACGGCTGCGATTCCGCTTCGAGGGGGGGGGCGAGATGACCGGGACTCTCCTCGAGGTCCGCCCCGTCGTCGGGACGCCTCTCCTCGCCCTTCTCGCGGACGCGGACTTCTTCGACGGGGGGGGGCGCTGCCTCCAGCACCTCCCGTACTTACCCCTGGTCCTCGGTCGCCTCGAGGCGGTCGAGCCGGCGCCGCTGTGACGGCGTGCCTGCCCCGGGAGGCGACGGCGGGCTCGGGAGGCTGGCGGCGCGGATCTGGGGCTGCCGGCTCTGCCCCGGGCTGAAGGGGGGATTCCACGGACGCGGACCCGTGCCCGCCCGCGTCGCATTCGTCGGGGAGGCGCCGGGCCGGCTGGGATGCGGGAGGACGGGCGTCCCCTTCTCGGGGGATCGCTCCGCGGAGAACCTGGGCATGCTCCTCGGCCGGGCGGGGCTCGCGCGCGAGGAGGTCTTCGTCACGAACGCGGTCCACTGCGTCCCCCTCGCCGCCGACGGCCGGAACCGCCGGCCGACGGCCTCCGAGGTCGCCCGGTGCCGCGAGCACCTCCTCGCCGAGCTC
>CBRGOK010000333.1:0-5034 GCA_967798035.1 uncultured bacterium | reverse complement strand
GCGCGGCGTTGAGGATCTTCAGGTCCCCCCGGGGCGTCCCCTCGTCGCGCAGCCGGAAGATCGTGACGAGGAGCTGGTGGAGGAGGTCGACGTCGGCCGGCGGGGACCCGTTCGCGCTGAGGAGCCGGAGCAATCCCTCGTCGAGCGAGGGATCGCGCGTGGTGTAGGGGCGCTTCACGGGCTCCCTATATGGCGCCTGCGCTCCGTCGCGGGAAGGGGGCGACAGAACTTCCGCGATCCGGGCCGATAGAAGTCCCTTCGGCATGCAGGCACCGATCGAGAACCTCGAGATCGCACGGCGCCTCGGCGTCGCCCTCGCGGCGGGGGCCCTGATCGGCCTCGAGCGCCAGCGCCACCATCCGGTCCCGGGGCGCTCCACCTTCGCCGGGTTCCGCACCTTCATCCTGATCACCCTCTTCGGGGCCCTCTGCGCCTGGTTCGCGCAGGCCCTCACCCCCTGGTTCCTCCCGGCTGGGTTCCTCGGCTTCGCCTCCCTCGTCGCGCTCTCCTATCGCGCCTCGACCACGCGCGAGCCGCACAGCGGCGCGACGACCGAGATCGCCGCCTTCCTCGCCTTCGGCCTCGGGGGCCTCGCCTTCCTCGGCCACCTCGAGGCGGCCGTCGGCCTCGGCGTGGTCGTGACCTTCCTCCTGTCGGAAAAGACGAAGCTCCACGCCTTCGCGGCGCGCCTCTCCGAGACCGACCTCAACGCAACGATCCGGTTCGCCCTCCTCGCGCTCGTCGTCCTCCCCCTCCTCCCCGACCGCGCCTATCCCTTCCTCGGGACCGAGGTCCTCAACCCGAGGCGCCTGTGGTGGATGGTCCTCCTCATCTCGGCGATCTCCTTCGCCGGCTACCTCCTCATGAAGGGGTTCGGCGCGCGGCGCGGGATCACCCTCACGGGGATCGTCGGGGGGCTCGCCTCCTCGACCGCCGTCACGGTGTCGATGGCGCGGCGCAGCCGGGAGACGCCGGGGCTCGGTCGCTCCTTCGCGCTCGCCGTCACCCTCTCGTGGTCGGTCGCGGCGATCCGCGTGCTCTTCCTCGTCGCTATCGTCGAGCGGCGCCTCCTCCCTCGCCCCGCCCCGGCCCTCGGGGCGAGCGCCGTCGCCGGCCTCGCCGCGACGGTCGTCCTCCACTTCCGCAACCGCGACCTCGTCGCGAACGACTTCCAGCTCCCCAACCCCTTCCGGCTCGGGCCGGCGCTGCGCTTCGGCCTCCTCTTCGCCGCCATCCTCCTCGTCTGCGAGCTCGCCAAGCGAGGAGCCTCGGAGGAGGGGCTCTACGCGACGGGCCTCCTCGCCGGCATGGCCGAGCTCGACGCGATCACCCTCTCGATGGCCCACCTCGGCGGGGAGCCCGGTCACCTCGCGAGCGCCGCCGCGACGATCCTCCTCGCCTTCCTGTCGAACACCCTCTTCAAGACCACCGTGGCCGGCCTCGCCGGCGAGCCCCGGTTCGGCAAGACGGTCGCCGCCGTCTGCGCCGCGATGGCGGCGGCCGGGACCCTCGGCCTGTGCTTCGGCGGCGCGATCCCGTGAGGTCGGTCCCCCGCCCCGCCGGGGGGGATCCGTCGGGCATGACCTGGCCGGGTCGTTCCGCCTAATCTTCCGGCGCCGTGGAACCTCGCACGGACAGTCCCGCCGACCGGTTCCGCCTGGCGTGGGAGGTCTTCCGGCGCCGGCCGAGCCTCCACGAGAAGGCCTCCTTCTACTTCCGCCTCGCCACCCTCCTCGACGCCGGGATCCCGATCCATCCGGCGCTGCGGCAGGTCGGCGGATCGAAGCGGACCGCCGACCTCGCCGCCTTCCTCGAGGCGGTCGCCGGCCGCGGCGAGCCCCTCGCCTCGGCCATGCCGAGGGAGCCCGCCCTCTTCGACCCGGTCGAGATCGCGATGGTCCGCGTGGGGGAGGAGGCGGGGCGCCTCGCCGAGAACTGCTCGGCCCTCGCCTCGCGCTTCGAGGCCCAGCACGCCGACCGCGAGGAGGTGAAGTCGGGGCTCCGCTACCCGCTCTTCCTCCTCCACTTCGCCCTCCTCGTGCTCCCGGTCCCGATCCTCCTCGAGCGGGGGCTCGGGGCCTATCTGTTCGCCTCCGTCGGCCCGATCGCGCTCCTCCACGCGATCCGCATCGCATTCGCCTTCCTCAACACGGCCTACCGGGACGATCCCCGGTACGCCCGCTTCCTCGACGCGCTCCCCGTCCTCGGCCGCCTGCGCCGCCTGCGAGGCCAGATCCGCTTCACTCGCACCTTCGCCGACCTCCACGCCGTCGGTCTCCCCTTCGACCGCTGCCTCACGCTCGCGGGGGAGGCGAGCGGCCTCCCCGAGCGGGCGGGGGACATCGCCCTCGCCGTTCACACGCTCCGCCAAGGGGCGCCGCTCACGCGGGCGATCTCGGTGCTCTCGTGGCTTCCGGCCGATCTCCTCGCCGCGTTCTCCGTGGGCGAGCAGTCGGGCCGGCTCGGGGAAACCCTCCTGCGGACCGCCGTCGACCTCGACCGGCAGGCGAAGAACTCCGCCGACCGGATGAGGAAGATGCTCCCCGTCGCGGTCTATCTCATCATCGGCGCGTGGTTGGGCTGGAGGATCGTCTCGGGCTGGATGTCGCTCTACTCCCAGATCCGGTAGGGACCCGGCCGCGGAAGGGCCGCCGCGGATCTCGCCCCGACGGGATGGAGGCTCGCCGACCGCGCCCCGCCGGTGTACGGTCCAGGTCGCGCGCCCCCGTCGGGCCGAGGAGTGTCGGGATCCCCCTCGACCGGCGCGCCGTCTCGAGCCGGCGGACCGTCCATGAAGGCCCTTCTCGCGGCCTCCTTCCTCCTCTCCGGACCCCGGAGCGCCCAGGAGGATCTCCTCCGGAACGGCGACTTCGAGAAGGGTTCGGCCAGGGACATCCCCCAGTGGACCGGCATCCATCCGCCGAACGATTCCCCGCCCCCCGAGTTCTTCCACCCCAAGGAGGGCGCGAAGGTCGGCAAGCGCTGCGCCGCGATCACGACGAAGGCGAACGGCGGGTACACCTCCTGGACCCAGATCGTCGACCCGGCGCCGAAGGAGGCGAAGGCGGCGAAGCTCGAGGGGTGGATCCGCGCGGAGGCGACGAAAGAGGGGACGAGCGCGTCGGCCTCCCTGCTCCTCCTCTTCGTCGACGAGCGGGACGCCGCGCTCGGCCTCCACCATTCGCAGAGGGTTCCGGCGACGTCACCCTGGACCAGAGTCTCCGTCGAGGTTCCGGTGCCGCCGGGGGCGAGGCGCTGGATGGTGCGGTGCGGCCTGACCGGGAACGGGACCGCGTACTTCGACGACGTCCGCCTCACCCCCGGGACGTCGGTCGCCGAGCAGGCCCAGGCGACCCTCGCGGTCGGCCACGGCCAGTTCGCGATGACGGCGGAGGGCGCCGCGGAGGAGCCGTGGATCCGCTTCTCGATCCCGTTCCCCTACGAGGGCCAGACTCCCCTCGCGATCCGGGTGAAGACCGATCCCCCGAACCGGGCCGTCCGCCTCCAGGTCGACGAGGAGCGGGAGAACCGCCTCCTGCGGGTCGGTCTCCGGACCCTCGCCGCGGGCGAGAGCGTCCGAGTCTGGGCGGACACCTATGTCCTCCTGCGCAGTCGCCAGCGCCCGACCGGAAAAGGGGCGGCGCTCCCCTCCCCGAAGGACCTCGTGCCGGCGGTGCAGGAGTACCTCCGTCCCGCCCCGGGGATCGACGCGGAGGATCCCGAGATCCGGAAGGTCGCCTCGGGCTTCCCGAGGAGCGACCTGCGGGACTTCGTGACCGAGATGTTCCGCTTCATGGACGGGGCCCTGAAGCGGGACGCCCAGGTCGCCGGCGGCCCCCAGGGAGCCAAGGAGGTCCTCCAGCGCGGAGGAGCCGTCTGCACCGGCAACGCGAACCTGGCGGCGTCGCTGCTGATCGCGGGAAGGATCCCCGCCCGGGTGCTCCCCTGCGTCATGATCGGACAGAAGCAGCAGGAGCACTACGTCGTCGAGGCTTGGACTCCCTCCCTCGGATGGTCGAAGCTCGAGAGCACGACGCGCATGTTCCCCCTCGACGACACGAAGCACTTGATCCTGCGGATCGCGTATCCCGACTCGCACCGCTCGCCGGGGAGCGTGCCCCTCTACTGGCCCGTCGGCAGCGAGGGGGTGAAGGCCCGGTACGACGGGGACCCGGGCACCGGGTGCTGGCAGGCCGCGGAGGACCTGACCACCTACTCCCTCGACACGGCGGACGCGGATCTGCTGGAGTCGGCCGCTCGGAAGGCCTTCGCCGATCTTGTCGCGACGCCCTTCCAGGGGAGCGTCGTCCCGCTCGTCCGCGCGACGACGCCGCCTCCCTCCCTCGGGGAGAAGGGGCGAAAGGTCCTCGAGGAGGTCGAGAGGAGGCTCGGGAACTGACCCCTCGGGGCGATCCAGGGCGGGGCTAGGATCGTCGCGCGCGAGACGCACGCCGGCATGAATCGCAGAGACGCGCTCCGGGCACTCGGGGCGGCGCCGCTCCTGGCGCTCTCGTGCTTGCGTCGGCGCCAGGAGACCTGGATGAAGCCGGACGTCGAAGCCAAGGGCGACCCCTCGCGCGCGCGGATGCCGGTCATCTTCGCGGCGCACGGGGCGCCGATCCTCCTCGACGACGCCGCGTGGATGGCGGAGCTCGCCTCCTGGGCGGGCGCGATGCCGAAGCCGAGGAGCATCCTGATGGTCTCCGCCCACTGGGAGGAGCGGCCCACGACGCTCGGCGCCACCCGGACCGTGCCCCTCGTCTACGACTTCTCCGGGTTTCCCGAGAGGTACTACCGGACGGAATACCCCGCGCCCGGCGCCCCCGAGCTGGCGGCCCGGGTGCGCGACCTCCTCCGCCGGAAGGGGATCCCGGCCACCGACGACGCGGATCGAGGGCTCGACCACGGGGCATACGTCCCGCTGGTCGCGATGTATCCCCGCGCGGACGTCCCCGTGCTCCAGGTCTCGATGCCCGGGCTCGACCCGTCCGAGCTCTTCGGGCTGGGCGAATCGCTCGCGCCGCTCCGCGAGGA
>CBRGOK010000332.1:0-5045 GCA_967798035.1 uncultured bacterium | reverse complement strand
GCGCAGGCGACTACGGAATCGAACTCGACGGGACGGGCGGGAGGGTCAGCCGCGATCAGCCCCATCAACACCCAGCCGGGGCAGTTTCCGGGAGGTGTCGATCAGGCCCCGTTCGCAGCGCGGGCGGGCGCGCCCCTCGCCGTGGATGTCCCAGTCCGGCACGCGCCGCGTCGCGGAGGCCTCCACGCGGCGGGGGTCCATCGAGTGGGGACAGTGGAAGACGAACGCCTGTCCCCACGCCGAGGAGGCCCGCACCCCGGCGGCGTTCAGCCGGTTGCGGATGTCCGTGTCCGAGCGCCCGTACCCGTCGAAGCGCTCGTCGAAGCCGTTCACCTCGCGCAGGGCCTCCATCGTGGCGGCCCAGTTCCCCCCTTTGATCTTGGGCTTCTTCCGCTTGCGCAGCCAGATGTAGACGTTTTGCAGGCGATGGAACCACCGGAAGCGCCGGCGCAGGGTGGGGTCGAGGAAGGTGTCCGCCTCGACGCGGCCGGCCTCGATCGCCTCCGCCTGCGAGAGGGTGAGGCGCACGTATCCCCCGACGCTGTAGCCGCCCCTCGACCCGAGGATCGTCCCGTGGGCGTCGAGCCAGTCCCGGTGCGGGATGCAGTCCCCGTCGAGGAACGCGACGGTCGCGCCCCGAGCGACCCGCACCGCCGAATTGAGGGCCCGGGCCTTCCCGAAGCCGCGGTGCTCCTGCGTCACGAAGCGGACCGGGATGGTCGTCTTCGCGCGGAACGACTCCACCAGGAGCCGGGTGTCGTCCTCCGAGCCGTCGTCCGCGATCAGGATCTCCCCGGGCGGCCGGCTCTGGCGCTGCAACCCCTCCAGGGCGAGGTGGAGGGCCCTGGGCTGGTTGTAGCTCGACACGACCACGCTCGTCGTCTCGGCCATGACCGGAGATCTCGCCGGACGAAATTAGCGGAGCCGTTCCGCACCGACAAGGAACGCTCCCTCGGCGTTCGCTCGCCCCTCGTGCCGCGGGACGGCTAGGTCCGCGGTGTCGCGAGAAGCTCGTCGTAGACGCGCCGTAGCTCCCGGAAGTGCGCCTCGCGCGGGAACCGCTCGGCCGAGGCGCGGGCCGCGACGGACGCGCGCTCGCGCGCTCCGCGGTCGAGGGAAGGGAGGAGGCGCTCGGCGATCTCCTCCGGGCCCGCCTCCCTCGACAGGAGCCCGCCGCTCTTTCCCGCCTCGATCACCTCCGCCGCCCCGTTCGACTCCGTCGTGAAGGCGGGGACGCCGCAGGCCATCGCCTCGAGGGTCGCGTTCGCGAAGGGGTCGTAGAGGGTCGGGAGGACGAAGAGGTCGGAGGCGGCGAGGAAGCGCTCGGGATCCGGGCTCGCCCCCTCGAAGAAGACCGACCCGTCGAGGCCGAGCCGGGAGGCGAGGTGCCGGAAGGCCGCCTCGCGCCGGTCGCGGCCGACGACGAGGAGCCGCAGGTGCGATCCCCTCGCGCGGAGGATGGCGAGGGCGCGGAGGAGCGGCTCGAGCCCCTTGCGGACGTAGCCGGTCCCGACGAATCCGAGGAGGACCTCCTCCGGCCGGACGCCCCGCTCCCGGCGCACCTCCGCGCCCAGCGTCCTGCGGAGCCGGGGGTGGAATCGATCGAGGTCGACGCCGCTGTAGAGGACCCGGACGCGGTCGGCGGGGACGCCGTACCGGGCGACGAGGTCGTCACGCACCATCCGGGAGTTCGTGACGAGGAGTCTGTAGTGGCCGGGGGCGAAGGTCCGCCGCTCGATCGCGAGGGCGGCGCGCTGGTGGGGGGTGAGCCTGGCGAGCGCGCGGAGCCACCGGGGCTTCCCCGCCGCGTGGGCGCGCTCGAGGTAGGTCGCGTGACATCCCCCGCCGAGCCGGTAGAGGTCGTGCCGGAGCGTCTTGCCGAAGCCGTGGACGAGGTCGAAGCGCTCGCGGCGGAGCAGCCGGTCGGCTGCGATCGCGTAGGAGACGAGCCGCGCCGTCGGCCCAAAGGGGAGGACGCCCACGCGGCGCACGCGGACCCGGGCGTCGGGGACCCCCTCCGCCTCCGCGCAGACGACGTGGACCTCCTCTCCCGCGGCCACGAGGCGGGCCGCGAGGTCCCAGACGTATCCCTCCGTTCCGCCGACCGGGGCGAGGCGCTTGTGGACGAGGGCGACCTTCACGGGCTGCGGAGGCCCGCCGCGCTCGGGAAGAGGTGCCCGAAGGGGTCGTAGGCGCGCACCACCCGGGCACGGTCCGCGGAGGAGAGGCGCACCGGAAGGGCGGAGGCGACGGCCTCGAGGTCGACCCGGCGCGCGGCGAGGGACCGCAGGGGCCTCGCCTCGATCCCGAGGGGCCAGGCGAGGAGGACCCCCCCCTGCCGTCCGGCGAGGAGCGCGTCGGCGGAGACGCCTCCGAATCTCAGGCCCGCGTCGTGCGCGAGGCGGGCGAGGCGCCCGAGCGACCCGAGGAGGGCGGCCCGGTGCCTCCCCCGCGCCGGAGGAAGCGCGGCCGCCAGGGGAGAGAAAGGGCCCGCGACCTCGACGGCGAGGAAGGACTCGCCCCCCTCCACCCGCTCGAACCAGGCGACCGCGAGCCCGACGGGCAGGCCGAGGGCGGCGCAGCGGTGGAGCTCGCCGAAGGCGCGCTCGGCCTCCCCGCGCGGGAGCCGGCGCACGAGGAGGGTTCCCTCCCCCTGCACGAGCCCGTTGCCGGCGACGGAGGCAAGGGCGCGCTCGAAGGCCGCCGAGCGGGCGCCGTAGGACATCCCCCTCCACCCGGGCGGCAGCGCCGCCGTCCGGCCGTAGACAGCCTCCCGGGCGTGGCGCGCCGCGCTGAGGGATCGCGCCCTGCCCCGGCGGGAGGCCGCCCGGAGTGCGGCGCGGGCGATGCGGCGGAAAGAGAGTCGGGCGCGCCGCGCGTAGGCAAGGAGGGATCGGCACCGCTCGAAGCGCCCGAAGCCGCGCAGGGAGTGGAGGAGGAACCCGAGGTCGGTTCCCCGGGCCCGCAGCGTCCCGGCCGCACGGCGCGAGCGGGCGAGATCGGCCAGCGCGAGGGCTCCGCCGGGGAGAACGAAGAGGTTGCCCGCGTGGAGGTCGCCGTGGAGGAGCCCCGCGCCGTGGAGGTCGGCCGCGATCGATCCGGCGGACTCGAGGAGCCTCCGCCGCTCGCGCGGGCTCGCCCCGTGGAGCGCCTCCGCCAGGGTCGGGAGCGGGCCGAGGTCCTCGAGGAGGACGAAGGAATCCCCGAGGAGGGGGCCGGAGCGCACCTCGACGAATCCGAGCGCCCGCACCGCCGCGACCCCCCGATCGGCGAGGCGCTGGCAGGCGTCGAACTCGCGGCGGGCGGCGGAGCCGCGGATCCCCCTCCCCGCCGTCCGGAGCAGCCCGCGCGGCGGGTAGCGCTTCACGACGACCGGACGTGGGAAGTGGGGGGAGGAGACGCGCCGCACCTCCCCGCGCTCGGAGGCCTTCAGGGTCCCGCTCCGGTCGCCGAGGAGCGAGAGGAGGACCTCCCGCGCCTGCGGCGGGATCGCGGGGGCGAACTGCGCGACGCGCGACATGGCGCGCGCTTATAGTAGCGGCCGTGTCGTCCGGGTCCGTGCCGCCCCGCACGATCTTCCACGTGACGGCGGAAAAGGGGTTCTCGGGGGGGGAGTCCCAGGTCTTCCTCCTCCTCGAGCGGCTGCGGGAAAGGGGCCACCGGTGCGTGCTCGTCGCGCCCCCCGGGAGCCGCTCGATCGAGGAGGCGGCGCGCCGCGGTCTCGAGACGAAGGCGCTCCCCTTCCGCGGGGACCTCGACGTCCTCGCCGCGGCGAGGCTGCGCCGGCTCCTCCAGCGGGAGCGGCCCGACCTCGTCCACTTCCACTCGCTGCGGGCCCACGTCGTGGGGGCGCCGGCCGCGCGCCTCGCCGGCGTGCGCGGGATCGTCGCGACGCGCAGGATGGACTACCGGATCTCCCGCCATCCCCTGAACCGCCTCGCCTTCGACCGCTGCACGGACCTCGTCATCGCGATCTCGGAGGCGGTGCGTGACGTCCTCCTCGCCTTCGGCCTGCCCGCCTCGCGCGTCCGGGTCGTGCACAGCGGAATCGACCTCTCCGGGTTCGACCCCTCGGCGGACCCGAGGGCGGCCCGCGCCCGGGCGGGGCTGCCGCCCGAGGGGAGCCTCGTCCTCTGCGCGGGGAGCCTGCGGCCGCGCAAGGACCACGCGACGCTCGTGCGCGCGTTCGCCGCGATCGCGACCGCCCGGCCCGACGCGCGCCTCCTCCTCGCCGGGGAGGGTCCCGAGCGCGGCCGCCTCCTCGACCTGCGCCGGGCGCTCGGGCTGGAGGAGACGGTCCTCCTCCTCGGCGAGCGCGCGGACGTGCCCGACCTCCTCGCCGCCTGCGACCTCTTCGTCGCGACCCCGCGGTTCGAGGGGCTCGGCGTCTCCGTCCTCGAGGCGATGGGGGCCGGGCGCGCCGTCGTCGCCACGGAGGTCGGGGGCCTGAGGGAGTCGGTCCTCCCCGGGGTGACGGGCCTCCTCGTCCCCCCCGAGAACACGACGGCGCTGTCGGAGGCGCTCGGCCGACTCCTCGGGGACGCCCCCGCGCGCGCGCGGATGGGGAAGGCGGGCCGCGACCGGGTCGCCGCGCTCTTCTCCGCGGGGGCGATGGCCGAGGGGACCGAGCGGGTCTACGGAGAGGTCCTCGGGAACTGAGGGCCCCGATGCCCCGGACGCCGATCTCCGTGTGCGTGGTCGCCTTCCAGGAGGAGGACCGGCTCGGGGACTGCCTCGCCTCCGCGTCCTTCGCCGAGGAGCTCCTCGTCGTCGACTCCCACTCGAAGGATCGGACGCGGGAGGTCGCCGCGCGCGCGGGGGCGCGGGTGATCGAGCGCGACTGGCCCGGCCACGTCGCCCAGAAGGAGTTCGCCATCCGCGCCGCCCGGAACGACTGGGTCCTGTGCCTCGACGCGGACGAGCGGGTCTCCCCTCCCCTCCGCGGAGAGATCGAGGCGCTCCTCGATCGCGGACCGGGGGTCGCGGCCGGGTTCTCCATGCCGCGGAGGACGAACTACCTCGGCCGCTGGATCCGGCACGGAGGC
>CBRGOK010000331.1:0-5050 GCA_967798035.1 uncultured bacterium | reverse complement strand
GCAGAGGCCGGCGAGATGGGAGAAGCGGGAGGAGGCTCGCGCGGGCGCGGGGGGGGCCGAGGGTCCCGCGCAGGCCGGTAGGGCGACGGCGAGAGCGCCGGTCTTGAGGAACTCGCGCCGGTCCACCGGGCTAGCGCCGAGGACGTTCCGTCCGGCGGTCGTGGCGCCGGAGGTTGTTCTCCGCGTCTCCCTTCGCCGTCCTCGCCTCCTCCTTCGCTCGTTCCGAGGCGTCGCGGTTCTTCAGGACCCGTTCCGCGCACTCGATCGCCCTGCGGTAGAGGCGCTTCGCCTCCTCGAGGTCGCGGCCGAGGTTGTAGTCGAGGACGATCGCGGCGGCGTTCAGGAGCTGGGGGTCGTCGGGACGGATCTCGAGGGCCCGGAGGTAGTAGGCGTAGGCCTCCTCGGGGCGGCCCGAGTTGCGGGCGAAGAAGGCGGCGTTGTTCCAGTGGTCGGCGTTGTCGGGGTAGACCTCCGCGAGGCCGCGGAAGAGGTCGCACGCCTCCGCCTCCCGGCCCGCCTGGACGGCCCGGTTCGCGAGGAAGGCGACGATGTCGTGGTCGGCCGCCAGCTGTCCCGAGCCCTTCAGGATCTCGCCGAAGCCGGGGAACCCGGCCCGGGCGAGCGCGACGAAGGAGGTCTCCGCCGCCTCGTAGTCCTTCTCCGCGTAGGCCGCGCGGCCCGCGTAGTAGTGGGTGTTCGTGAAGGCGGGGTTCTTCGCGAGGGCCTTCGCGAAGGAGGCGCGCGCCTCCTTCATGTCCCCCGCCTTGAACTGGTGGAACCCGGCGTACCACCAGAGAGTGGCCGAGCCGGCGTCCTTCGGATGGGACGCGTCGTACCGTGCGGCCGCCTGCTCGACCGTCTTCCTCGCGAGGGGCTCGGAAAGGCGGGAGGAGAGGGCGGAGAGGTCGAGGACGGAAGGGTCGCGCGCGAGGGCCTCGGCGTAGGCGCCGGCGGCCTCCTCGGGCTTCTCCCTCCAGAGGTGGAGATCGCCCAGGCTCTTCGCGGAGGCCGCGTCCTTCGGGTCGACGCGCATCGCCTCCTCGTAGGCGAGGCGCGCGGCCCGGACGAACTTCTCCCGGTCGCCCGGCGTCCCCTCCTCCTGGTTCCGGAGGAAGAGGTAGCGCAGGAAGGCGACGTCCCCCCGCTGCCGGGCGAGGCCGGGGTACTTCGGGTCGGCCTCCTTCGCGCGGGCGAGGGCGGCCTCCGCTCCCTCGAAGTCGCCGAGCGCGAGGCGCGCGCGGGCGAGGAGGGAGGCGGCCTCGGCGGGACGGGAGGAGCCCTCGAGGAGGGACGTGAGGCGGCGGCTCGCCTCCTCGAAGCAGTCGCGGCGCGCCGCGTCCTCGAAGGGGAGGGAGCGCGAGCCGGAGGGCCGCGGCGCCGACATCTTCTCCCCCTTGGCGAGGAAGGCCCGGGCGAAGAGGTAGGTGGTCTCCGGCGAGCCCGGGGCCTCCTTCTCGGCGAGGTCGAGCTCGTCGAGGGCGTCGTTGACGCGGTCGAGGGCGAGGAGGGCGCGCGCGCGGCCGAGCCGGGAAGCGAGGGACCCGTCCGCGGCGAGGGCGCCATCGAAGGCGGCGAGAGCGGCCGCCGCGTCGCCGCGGGAGAGGGCGCGGTCCCCATCGGAGCGCAGCGCCGTCCCGTCGGGTCTCGATTCCTGGGCGGGAGAGGGGCGGCCGCCGAGGAGGGCGGCGAGGAGGAGGGGGGCGAGGGTCGTCGGTCTCATCTCAGGGGGGAGGAGGAGGACGCGGCGGTGCCGGAGCCTCCCTCGATCTTGCCCAGGTACCAGCGGACGCGGGGTCGCGGGCGAGGGGCGTGCTGCAGGCTCTTCTCGAAGAAGGACCGCGCCGTCTGGGGGTCCGCGCGGCGGTCGTGGAAGAGGACTCCGAGGTGCTCGTAGGCGTCCCCGACCGCCCCGGAGAGGGCGTCGCGCTCCTCCACGGGGAGGGAGGGCTCCGCGAGGGCGCGCTCCCCGATTTCGCAGGCCCGCCGGAGCATCTCCTCGGCTCGCGCGTCGTCGCGCCCGAGGTGGTGGAGGAGGACGGCCGCCCCCTCGACGAGGACGCGCGGGTCCTCGGGGAGGGACCCCAGGGCCCTCGAGTAGGCGGCGAAGGATTTCTCGTAGAGGGAGCGCGCGCGCCCCCCCTCGCGGGCCGCCTCGGCCTCGGTCGCCGTGTCCCGGCAGAGACGGGCGAGCCGCACGGACCATTCGGGCGGGCACGCGCAGAGCGCGAGGGCCTCCTCGACGAGGTCGCGGGCGGGATCGAGCTCGCCGCGGGAGGTCCAGGCGTCGCAGATCCTCTCGATCCCCTCGCGCGGCGTCTTCCCCAGGGGGTCGGGCCTGCCGAGGAGGGCGGGGAAACGCCGGAGCGCCTCGAGGAAGAGCCGGGACGCGGCCGGAAGGTCCTCCGCCCCGAGCCTGCACCACGCGCTCGCGGCGCTCGTCGCGGCGGCGGCTTCCTCCGCCGCCTCCTTCCGGGAGGGATCGAGGGCGGCGGTTCGTCCGAAGGCCTCGGAGGCGGCCGCGTAGCCCGCCTCCGCCCCGCCCCAATCCGACGCCGCGCGCCTCGCGTCGGCGTCCGCGCGGCGGGCGAGCCCGAGGTACCAGCGCGTCGCGGGGCTGTCGGGGTGGAGGGAGACGAGGGACTCGTAGGCCTCGAGGAGGGAGGAGGCCTGCCCGGGGAGGGCGGGTCCCCAGGCGGCGCGGAGCTTCTCGTGGAGGGGGTCCGCCTCGGGGCAGGTCTGGACGCCTCGGCGCAGGTGCGCGCGCTGCGCGTCGAAGTCGCCGGTGGAGGCGGCGAGCTCCGCGCCCAGCTCGTAGGGTTCCGGACGGCCGGGCTCGAGGAGCGTCGAGCGGTCGATCGCCGCGTCGGCCCGCCGGCGGAGGGCGGCGACGGCGCCGGGGGGGGAGGCGAGGATCTGGCGGAGCGTCGCCCTCGCGAGGAGGACGTTCGCCTCGAACTGCTCCGGCTCCGCTCCGGCCGCCTCCGCGAGGGCCCGGGCCTCGATCGCGCGGAGCGCCGCCTCCTCGGTCTCTCCGGTGAGGAAGGCGATCCTCGCCGCGCCGAGTCGGGGGCGCGGGTCGGCGGGGAGGAGGCGGATCGCCTCGAGGTAGTCCTCGCCTGCTTCGCGGCCCGCGATCGGACGGCTCGCCAGGAGTCCCTCCCGTGCGCGGCCGAGCCCGAGCCGCGCCTCCCCGTTCTCCGGGTCGGTGGAGGCGACCTGCTCGAAGCAGGCGATCGCGGGGTCGAACCGGTCCGCCGCGAGGAATTCCCACCCCTGCCGGAGCAGGGAGCGGGATCCCTGCCCGCCGCCCGGGGACCCGCCGAGGCCGGCGCACGAGGCGAGGAGGAGGCCCACCGGTAGCAGGGGAGCTCGTTGCCTGCGCGAGGACATGGGGTCCGGCCCGTGCCGGGCCGCATTGTAGGTGTGCAATCGGCGCGCCGCGATTCCGGGCACGGTCCTGGCCGCGCCGGGGGACGCAAGCGCAGGCGGGTTTTCGCGTTGAGGCCGCGTTCCGGGCTAGTGCGGAGCCGGGGACCGGTTTGACATGGCCGGGGTTCCCACGCGAGATACCGTCCCGATGCGCTACGAGGTCACCCGGGCCGACGGGAGCGCCCGCGTCCGCGTCGAGGGCGCGCTCGACCGGACCGCCCCCGGGCGGGTGCGCCCGGTCGTCGCCTCCCTCATCGAGGAAGGGGTGACGGAGGTCCGGATCGACCTCGGGGGTCTGGAACGTTTCGATTCCGTGGCGCTCGTCGACCTCCTCGAAACGGTCCGGGCGGGCCGGACCCGGGGGGTCCCGGTCCGGCTGGAGCGCGCCCCGGACGCGTTGCGGGAGGCCCTCTCCCTCGTCCGCGAGGGGACGCGCCTCGAGGCGGGGCTTCCCGGACGTGCGAGGTCCCCCCTCGAGCGGCTCGGCGAGGTCGCGAGTCCCTCCCTCGAGTCGCTCCGCCGCGGCTTCTTCCTCCTGGTGGAGGTGTTCGACTCCGCGATCCGGGGGCCGTTCCGGGGAGAGAAGCCGCGGGCGGACCGCTTCGTCCGGGAGGTCTCCCTCGTCGGCGTGAACGCCGTCCCGCTCGTCGTCCTGATCTTCCTCCTCCTCGGCGTCATCCTCGCGATGCAGGCCGCCGCGCAGCTGCGCCAGTTCGGTGCCACGGTCTTGGTGGCGGACCTCGTCGCCGTCTCCCTCACACGGGAGATCGGGCCCCTCCTCACGGCGATCTTGGTCGCCGGTCGCTCCGGCTCCTCGAGCGCGGCGGAGCTGGGGACGATGGTCGTCTCGGAGGAGATCGACGCGCTGCGCCAGATGGGGCTCGACCCGGTCCGGGTCCTCGTCGTTCCGAAGGTCCTCGCCTTCTCCCTTGCGGTGCCGTGCCTCGCCCTCTTCGCGGACGCGATCGGGATCGTCGCGGGGACCGCCTTCTCCGCCCTCGCGCTCGAGATCCCGACCGCCCGCTACCTCGAGCAGACCTACCAGGCGCTCTACGGGAGCGACCTGACCTCGGGGCTCGTGAAGGGGGCCTGCTTCGGCGCCCTCACCGGGACGATCGCCTGCGCCGAGGGGCTCGGCGTCCGGGGTGGACCCGACGAGGTCGGGAGCGCGACGACCCGCGCGGTCGTCTCCTCGATCTTCGCGATCATCCTCGCGGACGCCTTCTTCACGACCATGTTCCACGGCCTGTGAGCCCCCTTGCCGAAGGGACGCTCCTCCGCGTCGAGGGGGTCGAGGTCGCCTTCGACAGGAACCTCGTCCTCCGCGGGATCGACCTCGAGGTCCGGCGGGGGGAGGTCCTCTACCTCCTCGGCCCGAGCGGATGCGGGAAGACGACCCTGATGAAGTGCATGAGCGGCCTCCTCCCACCGTCCCGCGGACGGGTGACCTTCGAGGGACTCGACCTGCACGGCGTGGCGGAGGCGGAGCGGGACCGGCTGCGCCTGCGGATGGGGATGGCCTTCCAGGGGGGCGCGTTGTTTAACTCCCTCCCCGTGCTCGAGAACGTCGCCTTCCCGCTGCGGGAGCGGACGGGGCTCCCCGAGACGGAGATCCTCGCGA
>CBRGOK010000330.1:0-5054 GCA_967798035.1 uncultured bacterium | reverse complement strand
AGGGGCTTCGCGCTTCGGCAGTTCATCGGTTCCATGGCTCGAGCCTCCCTCCCTCGTCCGTCCCCCCGAGGTACCCGGGGTACATCGCCTCGATCGCCGTCCGGAATCGGGCGCGCGCGCGGAAGAGCCGCGACTCGACGGTGCCGAGCGGGCAGTCGAGGACCGCCGCGATCTCGTCGTACCCGAGCCCCTCGTACTCCCGCAGCAGGAGGATCGACCGGTGCTTCTCGGGGAGCGACGCGAGGACGCGGCGCGTCACCTCCCGCAGCTCAAGGCGCAGCGCGGCGCGCTCGGGCGCGTCCTCCCGCGCGCGGGTCCCGCTCGAGGCGTGCGCCTCCGGGTCCTCGGAGAGGGAGAGGGGGGCGCGGGCGCGCTTCTCGAGGAAGTCGTTCGCCGTGTTGAGGCCGATCCGGTAGAGCCAGGTGTAGAAGGAGGAGGAGAAGCGGAAGGTGTGGAGTCTGCGGTAGGCCTTGAGGAAGGTCTCCTGGGCGATGTCCTCCGCCTCCTGCGTGTCCTTCGTGAACCGGTGGGCGAGGCGGAAGATCCGGTCCTGGTGGCGGACGACGAGGTCGCGGAACGCGGTCTCCGAGCCGTTCCTCGCCTGGCGGATGAGGTCGAACTCGGCGGCGGGATCCCCGGACCGGAGGGCGGCGAGCATCGGCGGCGTTGGACGGGCGGAGGGCTCCCCTATTCCACGGCCGGGGGTCCCTTCGTCACCGGAGAGGCTCTTCGTCACCGTCCGGCCTCCGTCGCAACCGGCTCGCGCGCAAGGGATTGTCGCCGGGACTCGCGTCGCGCCCCCGGCCCGGTCCTCTCACCCGAGCCACTGCTCGATCTCGTCCAGCACATGACCGAGCTTCTTCCTCTTCGTGTCGAGATACCGGCGGTTCTCCGGGTTCGGCGGAACCTGCAGGGGAACCCTTTCGACGATTTCCAGGCCGTAACCCGAGAGCGCGTACGGCTTGTTCGGGTTGTTCGTGAGGAGGCGCAGCCTCCGGATCCCGAGGTCGAAGAGGATCTGCGAGCCGATCCCGTAGTCGCGCTCGTCGGGGAGGAAGCCGAGGACCTCGTTCGCCTCGACCGTGTCGAGCCCCGTCTCCTGGAGGGCGTAGGCGCGGACCTTGTTGAGGAGGCCGATGCCGCGCCCCTCCTGCCGCATGTAGAGGACGACCCCCCGCTCGGCTGCCCCGACGATCTCGAGGGCCCGGGCGAGCTGGGGGCCGCAATCGCACTTGAGCGAGCCGAAGGCGTCCCCCGTGAGGCACTCCGAGTGGACGCGGACGAGCACGGGCTCCTCGATCGCGGCCCGCGCGCCCTCGGTCGCGGGGCCCGGGATCCCCCTCGTCAGGGCGACGTGGACGTGGTGGTCGATCTTCCCGTAGTAGGCGAAGAGGTCGAAGACCCCCTGGGAGGTGGGGAGCTTGCACCCGCCGACCGCCTGGATCAGGCGCTCGCTGCGGCGGCGGTGCTGGATGAGGTCGGCGATCGCGCAGATCCGGATCCCGTGGCGCTCGGAGAAGGCCTCCAGGTCGGGGAGGCGGGCCATCGAGCCGTCCTCCCGGAGGACCTCGCACAGGACCCCCGCGGGCCTGAGACCGGCGAGGCGGCAGAGGTCGACGCTCCCCTCCGTCTGCCCGGGCCGCACGAGGACTACCCCCGCGCGCGCCCGCAGCGGGACGACGTGCCCGGGCCGCACGAGGTCCTCCGGACGGCTCTCGTCGCGGATCGCCGTGAGGAGCGTGTGGGCGCGGTCGGCGGCGGAGATCCCCGTGCTCACCCCCTCCTTCGCCTCGATCGAGACGGTGAAGGCGGTGCCGAGCCGGGAGGTGTTCTCGATCGTCTGGGGGTGGAGGCGCAGGCGGTCGCAGGTCTCCGGCGCGAGGGAGAGGCAGATGAGCCCCCCCCCGAACTTCCGCATGAAGTTGATCGACTCCGGGGTGACCCGCTCCGCCGCGATCACGAGGTCCCCCTCGTTCTCGCGGCGCGGGTCGTCGACGAGGAGGATCATCCGGCCGGCGCGGAGATCCTCGAGGACCTCGGGGATGGGGGAGAAGGCCATGGGAGGGGCCGAGCATAGGTCCCCCTCCGGGGGGGGGCAAGGCGAGCGCGCGCGGCCAAAAGCGGATTCCTGCGCGCGCCGATAAGGGGGTCCCCGCCCGACCGATAGAGGGGAAGCCAGCTTGACGAGAACCCCGACCTGGCTCGCGATCCTCGCCGCCCTGGCGCTGCCGCCCGCGCTCGCCCTGCGCGCCTCCCGTCTCGAGCGGCGGCTCGAGGTCGAGCGGGAGCGCGCGGAGGCGCTCGCCGGCGAGGTTGCCCGGCTGCGCGCGGAGGTGGGGGGGCTCGAGGAGACGCGGAGCGTCGCCCTCGAGATGCAGGGGACGCTCCCCCAGGTCGACGAGGCGATCGGCCGGCTCGAGGCCCGCCTCTCCGCGGAGCGGGCGAGGATCGAGGCCCTCGAGACCTCGGCCGCGTGCTCCGCCGAGGGGGACCGGGAGGCGCAGGATGCCGTCCGCAAGCTCGACGGCGACCTCGGCGGGGCGCTGCGCCGGTTCGAGGGGATCGGCGCGGGGGTCGAGTCCCTCTCCCGCGCGCTCGACGAGGAGAGCCGGGCCCGCCGCGCCGACCACGCCTCCCTCGCCTCGCGCGTCGCCCGCGACCCCGCCGAGATGGAGATCGGGATGATCGGCCCGACCGTCCAGCTCGCGGGGGAGGAGACCGTCGGCAGCGGGGTCATCGTCCACACGCGCCCCGCCGGGACGGGGACGGAGGCCTTCGTCCTCACCGCCTACCACGTCGTGCGGAACATCCAGTCCGAGGGGGGGAACCCCTCGGCGCTGCGGATCCTCCTCTTCGCCCCCGGGGGCGCCCGCCGGGAGGTCACCGGCTCTCTCCTCGCCCACGAGGAGGGGATCGACGTGGCCCTGATCCGGTTCGTCGCGGAGGACCCCGCCCCGCCGGCGGCCCGGATCGTGGCGCGCTCGCGCGTCGCGACCGTGCCGGTCTTCACCCCCGTCTACACCGTCGGCTGCCCCCTCGGGAACGACCCGATCCCGACCTCCGGGGAGATCGCGAGCACCCGCAGCGCGATCGGCGACGACACCTACTGGATGATCAACGCGCCCGCCTACTTCGGGAACTCCGGCGGCGGGGTCTTCCTCGCGGAGACCCGGGAGCTCGTCGGCCTCTACTCGAAGATCTACACGCACGGGCGCGGGCGCCCGACCGTGATCTCCCACATGGGGCTCGTCACCCCGATCGACCGCATCCTCGACTTCCTCGAGAAGGGGGGCTACGGGTTCGTGGGAGGGGAGCCCTCCGCCGCCGAGATCGCCTCGGGGTCCCGATCCGAGGGCTGATCCCCCCCCGCCCTTCCCGGGCGCCCGGGACCGAACGGGGAGCGTGCGGAAACGCCCGCGCGACCCCGCATAGCGACCCCTTCCCGCGACCCGGTATTGCGGCACGGCGGTTGAGGCGCGATGCTTGCCGCTCGGCTCGCCTTCCCGGCTGTCCCCCTGTCCGGGATCGAGACCGGTCGTCGAGAGCCCACAGGAAGAACCACGATGCTCCACCCCGGGAAGCGGTCTCGGCTCGTCCCCCTTTCCCTTCCCCTCCTCGCTGCCGTGGTCGGCGCCTGCGGTGGCGGCGGCGGCGGCGGCGGGTCCGCGGGCGGAGCCGGCCAGTTCCGCCTCCTTTCCCTGAACGTCCCCGAGGCCTCCGTCTGGCCCCTCAACCAGCGGATGGTCTTCGACTTCAACAAGCCGCTCGACCTCGGCACCGTCTCCTTCAACTCGATCGTGATCCAGGGATCGAACGGCGTGCCGGTGACGGGGACCTTCTTCGTGGACCCCTGCGCGCCCGGGACGCGGCTCGTCTTCCAGCCGACCTGCCCGACCGACTCCGCCCTCACCACCGGAGGCTTCCAGCCGAACGCGATCACCTACACCCTCACCCTCCTCACCGGGGTGGGGCCGACCGTGCTCCGCGCGACGGACGGCGACCCCCTGATGGAAGGGGCGAGCGTGATCTTCCGCACCCCCCTCCCGCCCTTCGAGCCGCCGCTGGCGGATCCCGATCCCACGAGCCCTCCCTTCCCGACGGTGACGGCCCCGGATCCGGGCGTCCCGCTCCCCCTCAACCTCTTCTCCGATCCGATCGAGTCGTTCGACGTCTCGTTCGACCAGTCCCTCGACCCCGACCCGTCGAACGTCAGCCTCGAGAACTTCGTCCTCGAATTCTCCGACCCCGCCAATCCCGGGACCTTCGTGGAGATCCCGCGGACGGTGACCCTGGTCCAGAACTGCACCCTCGACCTCGCGAGCCCCGACTGCCCGCGCCCGGAGAAGGCCCTCGTCAAGATCGTGCCGCTCGGGATCCTCCCCGCGGGGGAGACCGTCCGCATCCGCGTCGCGGAGGGGGTGCGGGACATCGGGCAGATCCAGGCCCTCCCCGCCGACGTCGTCGCGGCGAGCTACACCGTCGAGCCGCCCGACCCGGGCGGGAACGAGGACGCCTTCACCGAGGAGTTCGTCACCTCGGAGAACGAGGACGTGGCCGTGGCCTTCGACATTCCGACGGCCGACTGGGGAGGCGGCGTCCTCAAGGCGAACGAGCCGTTCCCGGGCGTGGAGTCGACCTTCGACTGGATCGTCCAGGCGGGCTCGACGGTCTTCCTCGACACGAGCTTCGACGTCGTCGTCAACAACGTCGGACAGCAGGCCCCGGTCGTGAACGGGGTCCTCAACCTGCACAACTTCGTCGTCGGCGCGAACGCGCGGGTCCTCGGGCAGGGCCCGAATCCCCTCGTCATCAACGCCACCGGCCGCATCACCGTCATCGGGGAGATCAACGTCGACGGCATCGACGCCCTGAACACGGGAGGCCTCAACACGCCCGAGCAGCCCCAGAGCGGGGCTCCCGGCAACTGCGGGGGCGGCCAGGGGGGAGCCGCCTCCCTGAGCGCCGTCGGGTCCGACGTGCAGGGGGAGGACGGCTACGGGCCGGGGAACGCCCCTTCCGGGGGCGGGAAGGGGGGTCACTCGTGCTTCGGGACG
>CBRGOK010000329.1:0-5059 GCA_967798035.1 uncultured bacterium | reverse complement strand
ACGATCGAGGCGTTCCGGTGACGGGAGCAAGTGTTACTGTTCGGCCGGACTTGCGGACGGCGCTGCGTTTCAAGGTTGCGCGGCTTGCCGTCGCGCCCCTGTCAGACGTGAGCCGGAGTGACGGGTCCTTTCTGATCGTCGGACTTGTCGACTGTGGCCAGGCGGTGACGGCTCGCGCGGACGGCTTCGGACAGACGGAGTTGGGCCCCGTCGTGCCGGACCAGACCAATCTGGAGATCGTACTTCTTCGCAAAGCCTCGGTGTCGGGAGTCGTGCGCGCCGCCGACACGGGCGAGCTCGTTCCGCACGTCGACGTCGTCGTTGCCGCATTTCGCGACGCGCCGATCGGGCGGAGGAGTAGTTACTCCTCCTCCCGCTCCGTGCAGGCACCGGAAGGCAGGTTCACCCTCGACGACCTCGAGGCCCTCCCCACCACCTTGGCGTTCCGGGCACGGGGATTCCTCCCGGAGACCCTCGGTCGGATCGAGCTGAAGAGCGGTGAGGTCCGGACGGGTCTCGAGGTGAGTCTTCGCAGAGGAGGAGCCGTCCAGGGAACCGTGCTGGATAAGGGATCGCGCGTGCCGATCGCCGGCGCCATCGTCAGGGCAGGTGAGCGCGCCTTCCACCCTGTGGTCGGAGCCTCACTCTGGCGGGAGGAGGAGCCGACCGGTGCAGACGGCGCCTTCGCACTGGAGGGCCTCGAGCCGGGCACCATCCAACTTCGTGCGACGCACGAGTTGTTTGCAGGCCTCGAAGTCTCAGTCGAGGTCCGAGCCGGTGAGACGATCGAGGGTGTCGTGATCGAGCTCTCGCGCGGAGGTTCGATTCAGGGGATCTACCTCGACCAGGCAGGATCGCCGAGGAAGGAAGGAACGGTATCTCTGACGCCCGAGACCCGTCGGGAAGGCAAGAGGACGGAACTCGACGCGAAGGGGTCGTTCCGCTTCGAAGGGCTGGCGCCTGGTCGGTATCAGGTTCGCGGATTCCCGCCGCCGAGCGAGCAGCCCAGCGGCCGGCGAGGAGAGGCGGAGGCGATCGCGGAGGTGGAGGAGGGTCGCGCGACGCAGGTCGAGCTGCGGCCCGAGTTCCGCGGCCGGTGCACTCTCCGTGGCCGCGTGCTACGGGACGGGCAGGGAGTCGACCATGCGCGGCTATTCGTTCTCCCGCGGCGCGATGCCGCGTACAACGCGAAGATCTACCTCGCGGGCGACTCGACGTCGTCCACCGACAAGGAGGGTTTCTACTCGATCGAAGGAGTCCGGCCCGGCGAGGCGGAGCTCTTCGTCGAGACGAGCTCTGGCTTCAGCACGAACACGTTTCCGATTGTCGTCCCGGACGAGGCGGAATTCGTCTTCGACGCCCAGATACCGTCCGGTTCGATCGAGGGAAAGGTCGTGCGCGCCTCCGACGGGAGCGCCGTCACCGCGTTCGTCGTCCGTGTGTTCGCGATGCCATGGGAAGCGGGTAGGCCTCACTCGTGGATTCCTGGAGCCAACATCTCTGGAGGGGATGGTCGATTCCGGATGTCGGACCTCTGGCCAGGTACCTACTTCGTGACCGTCGTCCCCTCGGCCGACCCCGACCACGGACTCCCCCCTCCGACCGACCTCGCCGGGGAGACGCGCGGTCCGATCCAGTTGCACGGAGACCAGCCCGCCGTGGTTGAGTTCGCCCTACGCGAGGGGGGCTCTGCCAGTGTGCTAGTGGTCGACGGCGCAGACGCTCCCGTCTCCGGCGCTTCCATCTCCGTAGTCCCCGCCGATGCCAAGGACGAGCCCCACCGTCACTTCCTCGCGAACCGCGCGACGACCGACGCCACCGGCGTGGCCCGAGTCGAGCGCCTCGCCACCGGTCTCTACATTGTGGTCGCCTCACAGGACTCAGGTACCGAACTGCGCTCCGACCCGGAGCTGGTCCGGAAGGGGGAGGAGACGAGGTTCCTACTGAAGCTGAACCGCTGAGTAATTCCGATTGAGCCTTACCTCACTTGTCGTCGCGTTGGATAGAGCCATCACCAGCCAAGGGCATCGCGGACGTACCGGACTGCTGAATGGTCGAAGAAGCTGCGGACGAGCGCACGGTCCCCCTGGATCCGGTCCATCGAAGCAACCACGCGGTGCTCGAGGATCTCTTCCTGAAGCGGAGGGTTTCGGAGGAACGTCCGCTTGAGGTGGCTCCAGACGTGCTCGTCGGGGTTGAGGTCCGGCGCGTAGGCGGGCAGCTCGTGGACACGAGGCCTCCTCGGCCACCGAGGTGGGGAGGACGAGAGTCTTGAAGCCCCCCTCCCTCGCCGCGATCGCGGAGGCGAGGACCCCCCGGACGGGACGCAGCGCCCCGTCGAGGCCCAGCTCCCCGAGGAAGAGGGTCTCGCGCAGGCGCTCGGAAGGGAGATAGCCGCCCGCCACGAGGACCCCGATCGCGATGCCGAGGTCGAGGGCGTCCCCCTCCTTCCGCATGGTGGCGGGGGCGAGGTTCACCAGGACCTTGCGTGTGGGGTAGCGGAAGCCGGTCGCCTCGATCGCGGCCTTCACCCGCTCCCGGCTCTCCCGGACGACGGAATCCGGCAGGCCGATGACGCTCGTGCCGGGCAGGCCTGGGCGGACCTGGACCTCGATCGTGACGATCTCGGCCCGGATCCCCTGGAGGAGAGCGCTCGCCACCCTCGCCGTCATCGTCTTTCCCGTAGGAAAGACGCGCGGCGACGAAATGGTTACAGCGGCTAGCGTTTCTGCGCGCGGTACCAGGATTCCCAGGCCCCGGGATCCTCGCCAAGGTTCGAGCCGACGATCTTCGTCAGCGCCCCGACGATCGCGATCCGCTCCGTGCGAGTGGAGAGCACGCGCGCGTCGAGGACGACGCCGTCCGTGATGACGCCGATCTGGGGATCCCCGATCGCGGCGTTCTGGGCGACCTCGACGTCGAAGTCGCGGACGTAGGAGACCTGGTTGCCGAAGAAGACGTAGCCGCGGGGGCCTCCCGCCGCCTGGACCTGGAGGCGGCGCAGCGCCTCGGCGAGGGGAGGGACGGCGGCCGGGGAGCCGAGGCGCTCGAGCGCGGCGGTCGCCCGCTTGCGGTGGACGGAGGTCGGCCCCGAGAAGAGGTGCGGGGCGAGGGCCCTCGCCGCCTTCTCGCCGCCCGCGCCGCGCAGGGCGACGACCGCGTTCTCCCGGACCCCCTCGTCGGTGTCGGCGATCGCGACGGCCGCGAGTCGCTGGGTCCCCTCCCCGGGGAATCTCTCCCCGAGGACGGAGGAGGCGACGCGGCGGGTGGGAGTGCGAGGGGAGGCGAGCGCCCGGACGAGGGCCGGGACGGTTTCCTCCCGCCCGAGGAGGCCGATCGCCTCCTCCGCGACGAGGCGGCGTCCGCCCGTCGAGGGAGCGTTCCGGAGGATCCACTCGGCGGGATGGACCGTGCGCTCGGCTTCCCCGGCCAGGGTCGAGGCGAACTGCTTGATGGCCCGCGTGACGGCCGGGGCGCCGGCGTCGAGGGCGACGGCGCGATCGAGGAGGCGGTCGGCCTCGTCGTCGAGCCCCATCTCCGCGCACCAGAGGGCCGCCTGGGCGTGCCGGGTCGCTCCCGGCCGCCCCGTCCCGGTCCCCTCGACCATCTCCCGGGCCTGCCGGAGGAGCTCCGTCCCATCCGCGGTCCAGAGGATGTCCGCCTCGGGGACGAACCGCTCGGTCTCCCCGCTCCGGATCCGGATCCCCCCCTCCACGGCCTCGACGGTGCCCCGCAGGACGGAACCGTCTGTGGTACGGACGACAACGCTTCCGCCTCCCCCGAAGGAGAGGAGGCAGATCAGGGCGAACGGGGCCATGGGGACCTCCAGGTACGGATTATGCACGGTACCCCCCGTGAGTAACCGGTCGGAGGGAGGGACCGCCTATAGAATCCCCCCTCCCAAGGAGAGATCCATGCTCCCGTTCCTGCTCCTCCTCTCCAGCGCCTGCGCCCCTTCCCCGCAGGAGAAACCGACCGTCGAAGAGGTCCTCCGGAAGGTGCGCGAGGTGGTCCCGAAGAACCCGAAGTACACGGCGGACTTCGAGGAGAGCCGCTCGCTCGGCCCGACGACGGTGAAGGCGACCGGCCACGTCTCCTGCGGGGGGAGCCGGCTGATCCGCCTCCAGATCGAGACCCGCATGAGCCCTCCCCTGCCGGGGATGCCGGAGAAGGGGACCCAGATGCTCGTCGCGGACGGCGAGTACCTCTGGGTCGAGGCACCCTCCCCCTTCACCTCGGAGAAGCTCTTCTTCCGGGGTCGGCTGGACGAGCTCGAGCGCCAAGCTCCCGGCGGGCGCCTCCCGCAGGGCCCCGACGACCCGTCGAAGGCGATCGAGCAGCTCGTCGAGCAGTACGCGTTCGTCTACCGGGGAGAGGAGGAGCTCGACGGGCGCAAGGTCTGGGTCCTCGAGGGGACCCCGCGCCCGGACGCGCCGAAGGACGAGGACGACGAGATGGCGGAGATGCTCCGCGCCAAGCTGAAGTCGGTCCTCGTCAAGATCGGGAAGGAGGACGGCTGGGTCTACCACTTCGAGATGCGCGGGGAGCCCGGCACGCCGCCGCTCCAGCTGCGCCGCTACTCGAACCTCCGCTGGAACCCCGAGCTCGACCCCGCCCTCTTCAAGTTCGCGCCGCCGCCCGACGCGAAGGTCCAGGACATGGCGATGGAGGCCCCCGCCTCGAAGCCCGGCGGCGGCCGCTGAACCGCCGCGTCCGCAGGGCGCCGCCGGAGTCGATCTCGACCTCGATCGCGCCCCCCTCGTAGGTGCGCTCGACCCGCGCCCGGAGATCCGGGAGGGGGATCGGAGCCCTCGCCGGCTTTCCGGCCGAGACGAGGACCCCTCCCGGCTCGAATTCGGCGAGGAAGGCCTCCAGACCCGGACAGGGAAGGCCGTGGTGGGGGAGGAGGAGGAGGTCGGGGGAGAGGCCGGGGAGAGCGCGGCGGAGCGCGAGAAGGCCGACGTCCTGGGAGTCCCCGCAGAGGAGGATGCTGCGGCCGTGCACCTCGACGAGTAGGGACAGGGAGCGGTCGTTGTCGGAGGCCCCATCGGGCACCTCG
>CBRGOK010000328.1:0-5059 GCA_967798035.1 uncultured bacterium | reverse complement strand
CCTGTTCACGCTCGATCCGGGATGGGTGGGACCGAAGGCCGCGCCGGCTCCCGAGCGGGTCTTCTTCGACGGGGGGTGCGGGCTCTGCCACCGGTTCGTCCGCTTCGCCCTCGCCGAGGACGCCGGCGGCACGCGCTTCCGCTTCTCCCCTCTCGACGGGGACGCCTTCCGCGCCGCGATCCCGCCGGAGCGCCGCGCGGGCCTCCCCGACAGCGTCGTCCTCCTCGCCGCGGAAGGGGCGATCCTGACGAGGTCGGAGGCGATCCTGGGCGTCGCCGAGCGGCTCGGGGGGATCTGGCGGGTCCTAGGGACCGCCGCGCGGCTCCTCCCCCGGGGAGTCCGCGACCGCGCCTACGACCTCGTCGCGCGCTCGCGCCGGCGGCTATTCGAGGCTCCGGCGCAGTCCTGTCCGATCGTCCCGGCTGGACTGCGGGACCGCTTCGAGCTCTGAGGTCCTACCCGCCGCCCGGGTAGCGCTCCGCCTTCGACGGGGTCTTCGGCTTCGGGACCTCCTTGCCGATCCGACCGGCGAAGGAAGCGAGATCCTTGTCGAGGTCGGGCCCGAACGTCGCCTCGAGGATCTTCCTCTGCGTCTCGACGGGGACCTCGTAGCTCGCCTCGAACTCCCCGACCTCCGCCGCGTCCTTGGCGAAGGCGCTCATCATCGCGAGGAACTCGCTCCGCCGCTCGTTCGAGCAGAAGGCGATGAAGCCGTAGGCGAGGAGGGCGCGGGGGTCCTTCACCCCCGAGTCCCCGGCGGTGTAGGTCCCGGGCCGCATGGAGGCGAGCTGGAGGACGGAGGGGGGCTTGTCCTTCCGGAGGAGGCCCGCGAAGTCGTTCGACCAGCCCGACTTCTCCGCGTCCCAGAGGAAGTTGCTGCGGTAGCAGAAGGCGAAGACCCCCTTCAGGATCGCGTCCTCGACGAACCAGGCCATCCCCTCCTCCACCCAGAAGGGCTGGCGCCCGTACCGCGGATAGGCCATCACGTGGACGAGCTCGTGCAGGACCCAGTGCCGGGGGTCGCCGTAGGTCCCAGAGAGGCACACGACGATCCGCGGCCGGTAGAGGTGGAATCCCTGGAGGTTCGCCGCCCGCGCGGCCCACCCCTGCTCCTTCAGGTACTCGTGCTCCGCCTCCATCTTTTCCGCCAGGGCGGTGTAGACGGGCATCGTCTGGATCAGGAAGAGGGGAAAGGGGGTCGAGGGATCCGCCCCGTCGATCTCCTCGTCGGCGAGGGGCGCGGGCTCCCTCGGCTCCGGGAAGAAGCGCGTGAAGTCGGCGGCGAGGGCTTCCGCGTCCTCGAAGTGCTTGAGGGTCTGGGACTCCGCCCACTCCGAGATCACGACGACCGGGGCCTTCGCCTTCGCGTAGATCCTGAGGCCGCGCTCCTCCGCGAAGGGGCGCTCCTTCTCTAGGAGCGCGCGCAGGGAGGCGGGGAGGTCGGCGGGGAGCTTGGAGAAGGGAATCCGCCTCCCCTCGAACCACAGCCCCCCGTCGCGGCCCTTCTCGGGGGCGCCGGGGGAGCCGAGGATGAGGGGGAGGAAGAGGAGAGCAACGTTCATGGAGGTTCCTCCCGGTCGCGCCGAATAGTCGGGAGGCGCGCCCGGGTTACGGGTTTCGTTCGGCCGCATTCTGCGCTTGAGCCGTTCCCGGCGGTATCCTCTCCCGACCCGGTGGTCCTCGCCCCCGAGTCGAAGACGCTCGTCTCGATCGACCCCGCGACCGAGCGCCCGGTCGGGGAGGTTCCGCTCGCCTCCGAGCGGGACGTGCGTGCGGCGGTCGAGGGGGCGCGCCGAGCCCAGCCCGCCTGGGCGGCCCGCCCGATCGAGGAGAGGGTCGCGATCCTCCTCCGCGCCGCCGACCTCCTCGATGGGCGAGCGGAGGAGCTCGCACGCCTCGTCACGCAGGAGGAGGGGAAGGTCCTTCCCGAGTCTCGGTCGGAGGTGAAGGACGCGGCCGTGCGGATCCGCTACTTCGCCGAGACCGGCCCGCGCCACCTCGCGTCGCGCGTGGAAACGGCCCCCGGGGTGCGCGGCCTCGTCGAGTACGTCCCGATCGGCGTCGTCGCCGCGATCAAGCCCTGGAACTTCCCCGTCCAGATCCCCCTCTGGACGATCGCTCCCGCCCTCCTCGCGGGGAACGCCGTCGTCTTCAAGCCCTCGGAGCTGACCCCCCTCGTCGGGGAGGCGCTCGCCCGGATCTTCCACGAGGCGGGGGTCCCCCGCGAGATCCTCCCCGTCGTCCAGGGGGCCGACGAGGTCGGCGCGGCCCTCGTCCGCGCCCCGGTCGACATGATCGGGTTCGTCGGGTCGCAGGCCGCCGGGTCCTCGATCGCGGCCCAGGCGGGGGCAGACTTGAAACGGGTCGCCCTCGAACTGGGGGGGAAGGACCCGATGATCGTGCTCGGCGACGCCGACCTCGAGGCCGCGAGCGCCGGGGCGGTCCGGGGGGCGTTCAAGAACTGCGGCCAGGTCTGCTGCTCCGTCGAGCGCGTCTACGTCGAGCGCTCGCTCTACGGGCGCCTCCTCGAGGCGATCGTCGAGCGCACCCGGCGCATGCGGATCGGGCCCGGGCTCGAGGAATCGAGCGAGGTTGGACCGATGGTGACCGGCGAGAGCCGGGTCCGGGTCCTCGGCCTCCTCGAGGAGGCCCGCGGCGCCGGCGCCCGCGTCCTCGCCGGCGGCAAACCCCGGGAGGGGAAGGGGTTCTTCGTGGAGCCCGCCGTCGTCGTCGATCCCCCCGCCTCGGCACGGCTCGTGCGGGAGGAGACCTTCGGCCCGGTCCTGACGGTCGAGCCCTTCGACACGGAGGAGGAGGCGGTGGAGAGGGCGAACGCGCTCCCCTTCGGCCTCACCGCCTCGGTCTGGTCGGCGGATCTCGACCGCGCCACCGCCCTCGCCCGGCGCCTCGACGCGGGGACCCGGGCCGTCAACCAGAACGTCGGATCGATCGTCCAGATGCCCTGGGGCGGACGCAAGAGATCTGGAATTGGGAGGATGCTGTCGATCGAGGGGATCCGCGAGTTCGCGGAGCCGGTCACGCTGCGGCTGCCGGCTCCCTAGCGAGCAACAATCCAGGAGGGGTCGTCGTATAGGCAGCGCGCGGGAGGGTACCCTTCCCCGCCCGCGTCCCGCCCCCAGCCGGCGGCCGGACGTCCGTGAAGGAAAGAAGAGGACGAGCATGCTCCTGCCCGTCTGCGCGGCCGCGGCGTTCCTTCTCGGCTCCCCCCTCCCCGGTCCGCGGCAGGACCCGCTCGACCGCTACCGCTACGCCGTCGGGCTCGCCGAGCGCGGGCTCCACGAGAAGGCGGTCGAGGAGTGCGCCGCCTTTCTCCGGGAGAACCCGAACCACGAGAAGGCGCCGCACGCGCGCTACCGGATGGGGCAGTCCCTGTTCGAGCTCAAGCGCTGGGAGGACGCGGCGCGCGCCTTCGAGGGGCTCTCCGGGAAGCGCTTCGAGTTCGGGACGGAGGCCACCTTCCGCCGGGGGCAGTGCCTCCTCGAGCTGGACCGGCCGGCGGAGGCCGCCCCCCTCTTCGAGAAGATCGCCCGGGAGAGCCCGGACCACTACCTCGCGGAGGCCGCCACCCATTTCGGGGCGGAGGCGGACTTCCGGCGCGGCGAGTGGGTGCGGTCGGAGGCGGGCTTCGCACGCCTCCTCGAGAAGTGGCCGAAGAGCGAGTACCGGAAGGCGGCCCTGCACGGCCTCTCCTGGAGCCGCTACCGGGGCGGGAAGTTCGAGGACGCCGCGAAGTCCCTCACCCAGTTCCTGGCCGAGGCTCCCCAGGATCCGCTGGCCCCCGAGGCCGCCTACCTCCTTGGGGAGAGCCTCCTCAAGGGAGGGCACCCCGCCGAGGCCGCCGAGGCCTTCGGCCGCGTGGGGGCGGGGGACTACGCCGACGACGCGGCGGTCGCCCGAGCCGCGGCCCTCGAGAAGTCGGGAGACGAGAAGCGCGCCGTCGAGGCCTATCTCTCGGCCGCGCAGCGCCACCCGGGGAGCCCCCTCGCCGGCGACGCCCTCGTCGCGGCGGGTGCGGCGCTCCTGAGGCAGGAGCGATGGCCGGAGGCGATCCGGGCCCTCGAGTCCGCGAGCGGCCGCGAAGGTCCGCGGCGCGCCGAGGCCGGAGTCCTCCTCGGCCTCGCCCTCGTCCGCGGGGGGCGGGCGAAGGAGGGGCTCGCGCGGCTCGAGTCCGCCCTCGCGACGCCCGGGCTCGACGCCGATCTCGCGCGCCGGGCCCGCCTCGCCCGCGCCGAGGGCCTCGCGGCGGGCGGCCGCCACGCGGAGGCCGCCCGCGAGTACGAGTCGGCGGGCGCCGCGGGAGCGGAGCCCGACTTCGCCCCCGCCGCCGCCGTCCTCGCCCGGCTCAAGGCCGACGACGCCGCGGGCGCGGTCGAGGCCGGCCGCGAGTTCCTCCGCAAGTTCCCGCAGAGTCCGCGGGCGGAGGAGGTGCGGCTCGCGCTCGCCGAGGCCCTCTTCCTCCTGCGACGCCACGACGAGGCGGAAAGGGAGTTCGCGACCCTCGCGCGAGGGAAGGGGGACCGGGCGGCCTCAGCAGCCTCGCGCCTCGCCTGGTGCCGCTACCTCGCCGGGAAGAAAGGGGAGGCGGCGGTCGCCTTCGGCGAGGTTGCGACGCGTTTTCCCGGCCACCCCCTCGCCGCCGAGGCGCGCGTCCTCGAGGGGCGCTCCCTCCTCGAATCGGGGGACGCCAAGGGGGCGGTCCGCGCCTTCCAGGGCGCCGTCGACCAGGGCGCGGGGAGCCTCGGCGACGAGGCGCTCCTCGGGCTGGCCCGGGCCTGCGCCGCCAGCGGGGACGCCCCCGGCGCCAAGGCCCGCTTCGAGCAGTTCGAGCGCACGTTCCCCGAGAGCGCCCGCCGGCCGCGGGCCCTCTACGAGTTCGGCGAGTTCCTCGCCCGATCGGGCGAGCGTGACGCGGCCCGCGCGCGCTACGAGACCTGCCTGCGCGAGCGCCCGCGCGACGAGGTCGCCCCGTTCGCGCGGTACGGGCTCGCCTGGTGCGCCCTGGAGGGAGGGGACGGAAAAGCGGCGGCCCGCCTCTCCC
>CBRGOK010000327.1:0-5063 GCA_967798035.1 uncultured bacterium | reverse complement strand
ACTGGTCGGCCGACATCGAGGACAACGACGGGGACGGCCTGGTCGACGAGGGGGACGAGACGCTCGTCGCCTCGGCCGAGCTCTGGGGGAGCGACCTCGCCGACAACGACGGGGACGGGGAGATCGACGAGGACGACGAGAGGATCGCCCGGGTGGAGTGCGAGGCCTCGATCGGGATCTCGAAGGGGCGCGTCACGGGGTGGCTCCGGAAGCTCGACGCCGGGCTCCCGCTCACCGTTCCCGCGGCCCTGACGATCCTCGACCCGAACGCGGACGTGCACTTCGCCGGGAACGCGTTCCGAGTGAACGGCAACGACACGAACCTGAACGGGACCGCGGGTCCCTCGGCTCCGGTCTACGGGATCGCGGTCAACGGGCCGACGAGCCTGGTCAGCACGCAGCTCTCGGGCCAGCAGCGCGACAACGTGACGGGGATCGGGGGATGGCCGAGCCTCACGACCTGGGCCCCGGGGACCCCCGGCTGGCTCCAGGGGATCGTCGACCTGATGGAGCCGCTCGCCAACAACCGGTTCGTCAACTACAGCGGGAACTTCTCGGGCTCCCTCGGAAGCGCGGCCGCGGGGTCCTACCTGATCACCCACTCCCTGGGGAACCTGAACGTCGGAGGCTCTGGCAGCTCGAGCGGCGCCGGGGTCCTCTGCGTCGAGGGGGACCTCAACATCTCCGGCTCCTTCTCGTACACCGGGTTCGTCTTCGTCACCGGCATGATCCATATGGGGGGCGGCGGCTCCGGGTCGGCCATCCGCGGGGCCGTGTTCGTGGGAGGGGATGTCCAGCAGTCGACCTCCACCGGAACGATCTTCGACGCCAGCATCTCCGGCTCGATGGACATCCTCTACTCCTCCGAGGCGCTCGCGAACGTCCGCGCCTCGCTGGGGAGATACCAGGTCGTCGCCGTCAGCGAGCCGTAGGAGGCACCCTTCGCTCTAGGTCGGGGAGGAACCCCCTCCCGCGGAGCCCCGGCTCTCCCTAGGCTCCGCGCATGGCGGACGTCCTCGTGACGGGCGGGACGGGGGTCCTCGGCCGGAAGGTCGTCGAGCGCCTGCTGCGGGACGGTAAGGGGGTGCGGATCCTCAGCCGCCGCCCGCGGCCGTCGGCTCCTTCTCGGGTCCGGCCCTTCTGGGGAGACCTGGAGGGGGGAAGCCCCTCGCTCCGCGAGGCGATCGTCCACTGCGCCTCGAGCCCGTTCCGGAAGACGCGGGCGGTCGACGTCGAGGGGACGGAAAGGCTCCTCGAGATCGCCCGGGGCTGCGGGGTCCGACACTTCCTCTACATCTCGATCGTCGGGGTCGACCGCAACCCCCTCGGCTACTACCGGGCGAAGCTCGAGGCCGAGGGCCGGGTCGAGCGGGGCGGGGTCCCCTGGACGATCCTCCGGGCCACCCAGTTCCACGACCTCCTGGCGCGGTTCTTCGGGGCCCTCTCGCGCTTCCCCGTCCTCCTCCTCCCGAAGGGATTCCGGTTCCAGCCGGTCGAGGCGGGGGAGGTGGCCGACGCGCTGGTTGCGATCCTCCGCGCGGGCCCCTCCGGGAGGGCGCCCGACCTCGGGGGGCCGGAGGTCCGCGGGGTGACCGACCTCGCCCGCGCCTTCCTTTCCGCGTCGCGCCGGCGCCGGCTCGTCCTGCCGGTGCCGGTCCTCGGCGGGACGGCGGCGGCGTTCCGCGCGGGGTCGAACCTCTGCCCGGACCGGGCGGTCGGGAAGGTCCGGTGGGAGGAGTACCTCGCGGAGCCGCTCGTGGCGCGGGGTGGCGACGGCCGGTAAGTTAGCGCTCACCTACTTACGCCCGCCCCCCGCCGATGTCCCTCCGCCGCCGTCTCCCGGGCGCGCAGCGCCGGGAGAGGATCCTCCGCGCCTCGATCGACTGCTTCGCCCGCAAGGGCTTCGCCGGGACCTCGACCCGCGCGCTGGCGTCCGCGGCGGGGATCTCCGAGGCGATGCTCTTCAAGCACTTCCCCGGGAAGGACGCCCTCTACCGCGCCATCCTCGCCCGGAAGATCGCGGAATCGGAGGCGGCGATGCCGCTCGGGGACCTCTCCCGGAGCGCGGAGGCGCCCGGGCCCTTCCTCGCCCGGATCGCGGACTACCTCCTGCGCCGGGTCGAGGCGGACCCCTCCTTCCTCCGCCTCTTCCTCTACAGCGCGCTCGAGGGCCACCCTCTCGCGCGGGCCTTCGACCGCGCCCGGGCGGCGGGGCTGCGGAGGGAGGTCGCCGGCTTCCTCCGGCGGCGGGGGAGGGAGGGGGCGCTCCGCCGCGTCGATCCGACGATCGCGGCGCGCTCCTTCCTCGGGGCCGTGGCCTGGTTCGCGCTCGCGCGCGCCTTGTTCCGTGACCCGGACATCCGCCGGATCCCCCGCGGTCGGCTGGTCCGGGACCTGGTCACGATCCACCTCGAGGGGCTCCGGCGGCGGGGGAGGGCCTCGTGAGGCGCCTCGCGGTCCTCCTCGGCCTCGCCTCCTGCATCACCCCGCGGGATCCCCTCGAGAAGGGCGATCGCTCGCCCGTCCCCCTCGCTCCCGGACTCCTTCCTCCAGCCCCGGGGGTCCTGGCGAAGCCCGCCTCCGAGACGATCGACGCGGTCCTCCGGGACGTCACGGAGAAGGGAGGGGCCACCCTCGCGGACTGCTTCCGGATCGCGGAGGCCTCGAACGAGTCGCTGCTCGCGGGGGACGAGGAGACGCTCCAGGCCCTCCTCGCGCGGGACGAGGCGCTCGCCGCCTTCCTCCCCGAGATCAACCTCACGCTGATCCACTTCCGCCAGAACGAGGTGGAACTGCAGACGACCACCGGGGCGGGGACGACCGTGGTGACGACGACCCCGGACCGGACGGAGTGGGCGCTGCGGGCGTTCCAGCCGATCTTCGACGGCTTCCGCGACTGGTACGCGATGAAGGCGGCCGAGAGGGCCTCCGAGTCGCTGGAGGCGGCGCGGGAGAACCTCCGCCGGCTCCTCCTCGTGTCGGTGGCGCGGGTCTTCTACGGGGTCCTCCAGTCGGAGGCCGAGGGGCGGACCCTGGAGGAGGCGAGGCGGCGCGACACGGCGCGCGTGGAGGAGATGAAGCAGCGCTTCGCGCTCGGGCTCGCCCGGCGGACCGAGGTCCTCCTGAACGAGTCGAACCTCGCGACGACGGAGGCGGATCTCCTCCGCGCGCGGACGGACCTCGAGGTGCGCCGGGCCGTCCTGCGTTCCCTCCTCGGCGCGGCCCTCCCCGGGCCGCTCCTCGACGAGCCGGCGGAGGCGGGGGAACCCGTGCCGATCGAGGAGGCGCGCGCCGCGGCGCTCGAGGCGCGTCCGGACTTGCGGGCGGCGGTCGCGGCGGAGCGGGTCGCGGAGGCGAACCTCGCCTCGACCCGCGGCGAGTTCCTGCCGAGCGTGTCCCTGTCGGCGAACCGCTACCTCGCCCGCGACAACTTCTCGGAGTTCGCCGACGAGACGGAGTGGGACGCGCTGTTGGCCGTCGAGGTCCCGCTCTTCGCCGGGGGCGCGCGCGTCGCGCGCGTCCGGACGGCGGCGTCGGAACTCCGCCAGGCGCGCCTCCTCGTCTCCGCGACGCGCCGGGACGTCCTCCAGCAGGTCGAGGCGGCCCACGCGCGGGCCGCGAGCGACGAGGAGATCCTGAGGACGCAGGAGACGCGGGAGGCCTCCGCCCGCGAGAACCTGCGGCTCCTCGAGGAGGAGTACCGCGCCGGCATCGCGACGAACCTCGAGGTCCTCGTCGCGCAGACCGCGCTCGACAACGCGCGCCTCGACCTCGACCGCCAGCGCCTGTTGACGCGCCTCGACCGCGTCGAGCTGGAGGTCGCCATGGGGCGGGTCTCCCCCTGACAATGCCCCCGCGCCGGAGTTCCCCAGGGATGCGCCTCGCCCCCCCCCTCCTCCTCCTCCTCGCGGCCTGCGAGGACGGGAAGTCCGCGGCGGCGCGAGCACGCCCCCCGGCCCTCCGCGTGACGGCGATGGCGGTCGAGGAGCGCCCCCTCGCCTACCGGATCGAGTCGGTCGGGTCGATCGAGGCGCGCGAGACGGTCCTCGTCCCCGCGCGGGTCGAGGGGACCCTCGAGGCGCTCGCCTTCGAGGAGGGGCAGGCGGTCGGCCCGGAGACGGTGCTCGCCGTGATCGACGCCGAGCGCTTCGCGCTCGAGGTCGAGCGCGCGAAGGCCGCCCTCGCGGAGTCGGAAGCGACCCTCGTCCGCGCGAAGGCGCAGTCGGCGGGGGACCGGGCCGCCCAGGAGGAGGCGGAGGGGAACCTCGCCCGGAGGAAGGCCCTGCGGGCGAAGGACCCCGGGTGGGTCTCCGACGAAGTGATCGCCACCGGGGAGGCGGCCGTCGCGCGGATGCGCGCGAACCTCGAGGTGCGGCGCGCCGGGGAGCTGGAGGCCGAGGCCTCCCTCGCGCAGGCGCGCGCCCACCTCGCGCTGGCGGAGAAGAACCTCGCCGACGCGCACGTGCGGGCGCCGATCGCGGGGACGATCGAGCGCAAGCACGTCGCGGCCGGCCAGTACGTGAAGAGCGGGGACCGGATCGCGACGATCGTCGACACGAGCCAACTTCGCCTGCGCTTCACCGTCACGGAGGCGGAGGTGGTGCGCCTCTCGACCGGGCAGGCCGTGTCGTTCCGGGTCCAGCCCTACCCCGAGAGGGAGTTCCGTGCCTCGCTCTTCCACGTCGGATCGACCGCGGATTCCTCGACGCGGATGGTCGGGTGCCTCGCGGCGGTCGACCAGGAGGCCTCCGGGCTCAAGCCCGGGTTCTTCGCCTCGGTCCGGATCGAGGTCGCGCGCGAGGAGCGGGCGATCGTCGTCCCGACGGCCGCGATCCTGCCGACGGAGCGGGGCTTCGTCGCCTTCGTCGTCGAGGAGGGGCGGGCGAGGCGCCGGGATCTGCGCCTCGGCCTCCACACGCCCGAGGGGGACGTCGAGGTGCTCTCCGGGCTGCGGGCGGGGGAGACCCTCGTCGTCCTCGGGGCGGCGATCCTCGAGGAGGGCTCCGCCGTCGAGGTCGTCCCGGGGGCCGCGAGCCGCCCCTCCGGGGGCTGACCATGCGCCT
>CBRGOK010000326.1:0-5070 GCA_967798035.1 uncultured bacterium | reverse complement strand
CTGCGTGGGTGCCATCACCTGCAACGCGGACGAGGGCCAGTGCAACGTCGACTGCGGCGCCGACGACACCTGCGCCAACGCGGTAAGCTGCAACTCGACCGAGAACTGCATTCTGACCTGCGACAACGACAACACCTGCCTGGGTGCCGTCAGCTGCGTGTCCGAGGAAGGAACTTGCAACGTCAATTGCGGAGCGGCCGCGGTGGCCTCCCCCTTCTCTGGGGGTAACTTTTTCGCCGGGTGGGATCGGTGGTCGCGGGGGAACCCCCCCGTCGATTCCCAGCAGGCGCAGGCGGCCGCCGAGGGGCGGTCGGCGTCGACGTCGGCCCAGCCGACCACTCCCCGGACGGGGAAGAGGAGCGCGAAGTCGAGCACTCCGGCCGCCACCTCGCGCAGGTCCTCGGCGAAGGTCGTCGGCGCCGCGAAGAAGCCCTCCCGGAAGAAGGACCCCTTCGGGTCGAAGACGAGGGGGCGCGCCCCGCGGTAGAGCGACAGGAGCGCGAGGTCCTCGCCCGTGCGGTCGGCCGCGGTCGCCCAGGCCACCTCGGCGAGCCCGTCGCCGGGGGCGTCCGCGACGATCCGCGTCTCCCCTTCCGCGTCGGCCCTCCTCGGGAGGCGCGCGAGGAGTCCGGCGATCGTCCTCCACTCCTGCGCCGGGTCGACGCTGCTCACGAACCGCAGCCTCCGGAGCACCGTCTCCGCGACGCGGTCGCCGTCGCGGTCGACGCTGGCGAGCTCCGCCTGGAAGCGCGCCCGGTTGGGGCGCGGGCTCTCGTGGAGCCGCAGGGGGAGGACCGACCGCAGGTCGCGACCCAGCATCTCGAACACCGTCGTCGCCTTCTCGGCGAGCTCCCGCTGCGTCTCCGTCCGCCTCCAGACGTCGAGCGCCCCCCCCACAAACCGCAGGAGGAGCGCCCCGAAGGCGACGAGGAGGCTCATCGCCAGGAGGAGCTCGACGAGGGTGAATCCCCGCCGCCTCATCCGTCCGTCTCCTCCCGCCGGAGCAGCCGCTCGGGGGCGAGGTAGTCGAGGACGATCGTCCGGATGCGCGGCGCCGACCGCCATCCGTCCGCGATCCCGAACACGGGATCGAACGCGCCCGAGAGGTACTCCGCGGAGAAGCGCACCTCGAGCCGCGAGCCCCGCCGGTCGATCCGGACGGGAAGCCCCTTCTCCTTGGGGTCCTTGAACAGGCGAAGGTCCTTCTCCTTCTCGGGGTCCGCGTCCCACGGGACCGCCTCGTCGACGCGCGCCAGCGCGACGACGTCGATCCCGGGCACGGGGATCTCCTCCTCCCAGAGCATCCGGCGCCACAGCGCGTCCTCGGCCCGCTGCGTGACCTGGTAGAAGGAGAGCTCCGGCGCGTCCGCGCGCTCCCGGTACCGGTCCCAGAAGCGGGTGGGCCAGAGGAGGACGACCGCGTCCCCGGGGTGACCCGTCGGCGGCGTCCCGAACCGGCCCCGGAAGACCCCGTCCCCCTTCTCGTCGTCGGCCCCGGGCTCCTCCGACCGGCGCGGCATCTCGAGCCCGTCGCCCCGGATCCGCGTGTAGTGGACGATCTCGTCCTCGATCCGCGCCGTCCCCTCCGGCGGGAACCCCTCGGGGTCGACGAGCGGGAGGTTCGCGACCGAGGCGTTCACGCTCGAGGTGAGGCGCGTGGCGACCCAGTGGTCGAGGAAGACGACGGAGGTCCCCTGCGCGTGGGCCGACTTCTCCGAGCCGAGCGCGGCCCGCCCGTTCGCCCCGATCTCGACCGTGACGCTCCCCGCCCCGGCGTCCGCGATCCGGTAGAGCATCAGCTCCTCGTCCACCTTGAGGACGCCGCCGTCCGGGGGGAGCTTGTCCATCGGGTTGCCGTTGCTCGGGAACCCGTAGATGCCGTGCGGGAAGATCGCCGCGCCGGTGTTCAGGAGGAGCCGGTTCTCCCCGTCCGTGATCCCCCCCGTGTTCGAGAGGATCAACCGGCCCAGGGAGAGGACGTCGTACAGCCCTCCCGGGGCAGTCCCGGTCGTGCAGGCGACCTCGTCGACGATCCCGTTCAGGGTCCCCCCCGCCCCGTCGAAGGAACTCCCCGCCGCGAACCGGGTCGCCGTGGTGGGGAGCTCCCCGGAAGGGGCCTTGAGGAGCCGCGTGTAATTGCGGCTGTCGTAGATCGCGTTCCCCTGGAGGTTCGTCGTGTGCGTGAAGATGTTCCCCGACTGCTCCTTGAAGGCGACGAGCACCTCGTTCTGCGTGTCCCCGTTGTAGGCCGCCCAGTTCACGGTGTAGTGGGTCGGGGCACCCCCTCCCGCCCCGGCCTCGAGCACGGAGACCCGCTCGTGGCGCCCCGGGCGGCCGCCGCCCCCGATCTGGCTGACGCGGAAGACGGGGATCAGCTCCGCTCCCGCCGAGTGCGCGTGGGTGAAGGTGCCGTGGACCCCGCGGAACCGGAACAGCGCGTGCGCGGTCGAGATGTGGGGCTGGGGGAGGGTCGGAGGCGTCCCGATCGTGCCCGCCGTCGAATTCGTCTGCAGGAGGACGGGGGGTATGGCCTTGGCCATCGCGATCCCGGGTCCCGGCCCGCCGCCTCCGGGATTCGGCGTCGGACCGACGGTGACGGTCACCGGTTGGCCTACGAGATACGAGATCATCGGAGCGAGGGCGGTCGGGTCCGTCCGGACGAAGCAGGACTCCAGGATCTCGTCGTAGCAGACCCACTCCGTGAGCCCCTCGTCCGAGGCCTCGTAGATCTGGACGTACTGAGGGTCCCCCTGGGTCCCGGGGGTCGCGTAGTAGCGCAGGGCGTCGACGCCGGAGGCTCGGACCGAGAGGGGGAGGATGTAGACGTAATTCAGAGGATTCTCTTGCCACTGCGGATCCGGCCCGTAGTTGACGAGGAAAGCGTGCGGCTTCCCGTCGAAGTTGGAGACGCTGCCCGCCTTCAGCTCGTCCGTGACGACCCCCCGGCCCTGGATCGTCAGGATGTCGTTCTGCCGGGCGGAGTAGCGGACCAGCTCGATGCCCGAGATGCGGTTCCCGTTGGTCGTCCTCGGCTCGTTATCGATCTGGCCGCCGCTGCCGCTCTGGACGCTGATCTGCGCCTGGAACACGAGGGCGTAACCGCCCCCCTCCTGGAACGCCGCGAGGAAGTCGGGATCGTTGTCGACGGCTCCGATCTTCCAGGCCGTCGCAGTCTCGACGCCGAACCCGAGCTGCCCGCCCGTACCCCCTTGAGTGTTCTGCCAGATGATCGGGTCCCCCGGTCCCGAGGTCGTCCCGCGGACGCGCGCCATGCTGAAGCGGCCGAGGCTCGCGTCGAGGCGGGTCCCGCCGATCGGGATCGGCGACTCGAGGACCGCGGCGTAGCCGTAGAGCTCGACGGCGTCCCCCCGCTTGTGCCTGGCGCCGGTACCGGGCGACTCGTAGCCGGTCGCCCATCCCACCCCCACGCTCCTCGCGCCGCGGCCCCCGGCGTAGGAATCGGTCGCGCTCCCGGACCCCTTCCAGTCCGCCACCAGGCCGTTCCCCGAGACGCGGGCGACCGCGACTTCCCCGCCGATCCGCACGGGGAAGGGGCCGGAGGCGGGGAAGCCCTTCACCGACTCGACGGAGATCGTCGTGTCGTCCTCGTCGATGTCCGAGGCGAGCCGGGTGAGGCCGTAGGTCACCGTCCCCTGCATCCGGAAGCCGTTCACCTGGAGGAGGAGGTCGCTCGGGCGCGTCCCGCGGAAGGAGGCGAGCACGTGGTGCCAGGTCGTGTTCGGGGTGAGGCCCGCGGTCGGGAGGTGGACCTCCGCCGCGTCGCGGTCCGGCGTGAAGAAGTCCTCCCCGCCGGCGTCGTAGGCGCGGAGCACGAGGTCGGGCCCCTCGACGAGGACGCTCACCCGGTTGCGCTCGGTCGAGTTGTCGCCGAGGTCGAGGAGGATCGCGCCGTCCCCGGGCGCCCCGTCGAACTTGAACCACCCCTCCATCGAGCCGGGCCAGAGGAGACCGCCCGACGCCAGCTGCACCGGCCCCTGCCCCTCCGCCGGGTAGGTCGCCGTCTGCTTGCGGGGGTCGCGCCCCTCGGGGTCGCGGTCGAAGTCGAAGTGCTCGACCCGGTTCAGGTAGGGCCCGATCTCGACCCGGCGCGCGGGCCAGGGCTGGATCCAGGAGTCTTCGGGCTTCTCGGAGGGAAACGCCTGAGTCTCGAGGCCCTGGAGGCCGAGGAGCGGGGTCGCCCGCGAGGGGGGGATGTTCGGCGTCATCGACCGGGGCCGGTCCCACATCGAGGTGTTCGCGGGGCCGGTGCACCAGTGGCGCGCCGCCCGGGTGAGGCGGAGGTGGTCGTCGAAGGCGGCCTGGGTGCCGAGGGCGAGGAAGAGCTCCTCCTGCGGGTGGATCGCGCGGACCTCGCGCAGGAGGTGGCGCGCGCGCTCGACGCCGGACCGGGCGTTGATCGAGGCGCCCGCCTCGACCGTGTAGACGTCCCCCGAGGCGAAGGTGAAGGGGACGCTCGAGACCGTGAGCCAGGCGTCGTTGCTGTTCTCGGCGTTGCGCAGGACCGTCTCGATGTCGCTGTCCTCGAGCGCCCCCGCGTCGCGCGCCGGCTCGAGGATCCGGCGGACGAAGTCCTCGAAGCCCGCGATCGGCTGCTTAGCGCGCGCCGCGACGATCCGCTCGACGAGGGCCCGCGCCTCCGCGGTCCCGATCCCCTCCGACGCCCCTCCCCCCTGCCGGCGCAGTCCGTCGAGGCACAGGCGGAGCACCTCGGGGGAGGCGCTGTTCGCGTTCACCGGATGGCGGACGAGGGAGGAGATCTCGGCTTGGTAGAGATCGGGGGCGCTCGGGAGGCCCCTCTCGAGGAGGACCTTCCCCCCGTCCACGCTCGAGTCGAGGACCAGGTCGTGGAAGGCCTGCTTCCCGACCGTGATCCGGACGGTCGCTCCCGCCGGCAAGTCACGGGCGCTCGCGACGCGCATGACCCGGTAAACCTCCTGCTCGTCCTTCGTCACCTCGTCGACGCGGACCGGGACGGTCCAGTCCCCCGCGCCGAGCCGGTCGGACCAGAGGGTGACGAGCGGGGCGATCCGCTCGAAGTCCCGCCGCCCG
>CBRGOK010000325.1:0-5073 GCA_967798035.1 uncultured bacterium | reverse complement strand
GGAACCCGAAGGCCGCGACCGGGAACGGGAGGGGCAGGGCGCCCAAGAGGAGGGTGTTGCTCGTCCCGATGAAGAGGAGCCCGAACGACCCGGGCGGGGCGCCGGTCTCCGTCAGCGCGTAGGCGAGGTTCCCCGGGGTCGCGCTGCCGCCCGCGGAGGCGATGAGCGGCCCGCAGCCGGGCCCGAAGGTCGACATCTGCCCGCAGGGCTCGCAGGGGTCGAAGCGGAAGTTATTCGTCGGGAGCGATCCGTTGTTCGTCCCGGAGAAGGTCGCGTCGATCCCGTAGGACCCCGAGAGGTCCGTGATCCCGACGGAGGCGTTCCAGGTCCCGCCGCCCAGGACCTCGGGGGCGTAGCGGAACTCGATGTTGTTCGAGCCCTCCTCGAGGACGACCTGGTAGGAGACGCGGTTCCCCAGGTCGGTGCAGTTGCCCGCCCCGCCGCTCCAGGGGGTGAGGTTCTCCCACTGGACGATCAGCTGCTGGTTGCCCGGAGGGCCGGTCACGAGCCGCGAGGTCCGCGCGGTCGCCGGGCGGTGGGTGATGTCGTCCCACCAGGCGGCGCAGGTCCCGGCCGCGGAGGCGGACCCGGGGACCTGGTTGATGTACCCGCCGCACCCCCCCCCGTTCATCGCGAGGAACCCGTTGGAGTCGATCGAGAACGAGGTCACGTCGTCGAGGAAGTACTTGAAGGGGAAGGGCATGGCGAACGGGCCCGCGTTGTCGTCGTCCGTGCAGTTCCCGCACGCGCCGCACTCGGCGCCCGTGGTCGACAGGCCGACCCAGGTGACGACCTCGCCCGGGCTCCCGGTGATCGAGCCGTAGGCGGCCGTCAGCGTCGACATCGTGTAGGAGGGGGTCACCGTCCCGGTCGTCGTGAAGCCGCTCGGCGTGAGGGTGAAGTCGGTCGGAGGGTGGATCGTGTTCTGGTCCCCGAGGCCGGTCAGGTCGGCGCCGGCGGTCCCGGAGTTGTTCTCCCACCCGACGGTCGCTCCGGCGGTGCCGGCCGATCCCGGGGTTCCGAGGATCCCGGCCGGGTCGTAGTGGTAGTCGACGACGCCGGTCCCTTCGTGGAGGACGACCTGGAAAGTCCCCGGGTCCCCGTTGCCCGTGTTCGCCGCGAGCCAGGTCTCCTCCTGGGTCCACTCGACGGTGAGGGTCTGGTTCGGCGCGGTGCCGGCGGCGAGGTAGGAGACGGAGCCGGTCGAGACGGGCGGGAGGATCAGGTCGTTCCACCAGGGAGCGAAGATGGCGTTGGGCGCCGACGTGCTCGGGATCGCCGAGTTCTGGTAGGCGAGGGCGCCGAGGACGCCGTAGTTCTGGTCGATCGAGATCCACCCGTTGTTGTTCACCTGGAGCGTCCCGGCGTTCGGGGTCCAGTACGGGAAGGGGAACCCGATCGGGATCGCCCCGCTGATCGGGTCGTCGGCGGGGGGGGCGAAGACCCCGACGGTCGCGGGGTTGCCGACGATCGTGGTGAGGGCGTGCGGGGACGTGGTGACGTTGTAGCCCGTGATCACCGTCGAGGGCGTTCCGCCGGCGACGCACGGTTGCGCGGCAGCGGGGGGAGCGAGGAACGCGGCGGCGATCGCGAGGCTCGACCACGGCCAGAAGTTCGTTCGTCTCATGCTCATCTGCCTTTCAGCTTGCCCGGGAGCGGACGCCGCGCGGGATCGGAGCGCTACGGGCGCACCGACGCCTCGAGTCGGCCCGCCGACCGAAACCTTCCGTAGGGGGAGCCCTAACGCTAGCCGTTCGACGATCCCCGTCAACCCGGAGTTCCACCTCCGCGCCCGGGGAAGGAAGGCGCGACGGCTATACTCCCCCCCTCCTTCCCGCTCGCCCCGCCCGCCCTTGCCGCACCGGGTCGTCGTCCTCGGAGCCGGCGTCACTGGTCTCGCCGCCGCCTGGAGGCTCCCCGCCCCCGCCTTCGACGTCGAGATCCTCGAGGCGGGGGACCGAGCCGGGGGAATCGGCTCCTCGATGCCGGTCGAGGGGTTCGTCCTCGACCACGGCATCCACGGCCTCTACTCCGCCCGACCCGAGACGAAGCCGATCGTCGAGGAGCTCCGGGCGACCTTCGGGGAGGACTTCCTCACGGTCTCGAAGAAGACCTCGATCTGGTTCCGCCGCCGCTTCCTCCGCTACCCCCTCGAGGCGAAGGACCTCTTCCGGGCGCTCGACCCGGGCACGGCGGCCCGCTGCTTCGTCGATTTCCTCGCGACGCGCCTGCGCAAGCGCCTTCGTCCCGTCGGCGCCGCGCCCGGTTTCGAGCAGTGGGTGGTCGACCGCTTCGGGCGCTCCTTCTACGGGCTCTACTTCGGCCCCTACGTCGAGAAGGTCTGGGGGGTCCCCGGCTCGCGGATGTCGAGCGCCTGGCTCGCGCGGCGCATCTCCGAGGTGAGCCTCTGGAAGGTCGCGCGCAACGCCGTCCTGCGGCGGTTTCGCCGCGGACCGGCCGAGCACGAGATGCACTCGCTCCAGCCGCAGACCTTCCTCTATCCGCCGAAGGGCTCCGGGCTCCTCGTCGGGAGGATCGGGGAGGCGGCGCGGCGCGGGGGGGCGCGCCTCTCGACCCGCAGCCGCGCCGAGCGCCTCCTCGTCGAGGGGAGGCGGGTGACCGCCGTCGAGGTGAACCGGGACGGCCGGCGCGAGACCGTCTCGCTCGACGCCCTCGTCTCGACGATCCCCCTCCCCGCCCTCCTGCGCCTCTTCGGCCCCGCCCTCCCCCGCCGGGTCGCGCAGGCAGGAGAGCGGTTGCGCTTCCGCGCGATGGCGATCGTCGTCCTCTTCGTCGACCGGCCCCGGGTCTACGAGGACCAGTGGGTCTACTATTCCGACCCCGCGATCCCCTTCAACCGCGTGAACGAGTTCACGAACCTCGGCCCCGGCTTCTCCCCTCCCGGGCGGACGGCGCTCTCCTGCGAGATCACCTGCTTCGCGGGGGACGCGACCTGGAACGCGCCCGACGCCGCGCTCGCCGATCGCTGTGCGCGTGCCTTCGAGGACCTGGCGCTCCTGCGCCCCGGCGAGGTGATCGGCCACCAGGTCGCGCGGCTCGGGAACGCCTACCCGATCTTCGAGGTCGGCGTCGAGGAGGCCCTCGCGGAGGTCCTCTCCTTCGTCGAGGGGCACGAGAACCTCCACACGATCGGGCGGCAGGGCCGCTTCGAGTACATCAACATGGACGAATGCGTGTGGCACGCCACGCGCGCGGCGGAGGCGATCGCCGCGCGTGCGGGGGCGGGCGTCGGGGCGCGTCCTTGATCCCCGTCTTCCGCCCCTCCCTCGGCGAGGAAGAGATCGCGGCCGTCGCGGAGGTCCTCCGCTCCGGATGGCTCGGCCTGGGACCACGGACCGCGGAGTTCGAGAGAGCCTTCGCGGAGTACGTCGGGGCCCGCCACGCGGTCGGGACCGCCTCCGCGACGGCGGCGCTCCACCTCGCCCTCCTCGGCCTCGGCGTCGGGCCGGGCGACGAGGTGATCGTGCCGACCCTCACCTTCGTCTCGACGGCCCACGCGGTGCGCTACTGCGGCGCCGTCCCCGTCTTCGCGGACGTCGAGGAGGAGACCCTCTGCATCGACCCCCGGGAGGTGCGCCGCAAGATCACGCCCCGGACGAAGGCGATCCTCCCCGTCCACTACGGCGGCCAGGCCGCCGACCTCGAGGCGATCCATGGGATCGCGCGCCGGCGCGGCCTCCTCGTCGTCGAGGACGCGGCGCACGCCGCCGGCGCGGCTGTCGGCGGCCGCAAGATCGGGAGGCCCGGCCCCTCGGCGGCGGTCTGCTTCTCCTTCCACGCGGTCAAGAACCTGACGACCGGGGAGGGGGGGATGGTGACGACCGACGACGAGGGGCTCGCGAAGCGGCTGCGCGAGCTGCGCTGGATGGGGATCAGCCGCGACACCTGGGACCGCACGGAGGGGGGGGCCGTCTACGCCTGGCGCTACGACGTGCGCCACCTCGGCTGGAAGGCGCACCTCTCCGACGTCCAGGCCGCCATCGGCCTCGTCCAGCTGCGGAAGCTCGACGCCGGCAACGCGCGGAGGCGGGAGCTCGCGGCGCGCTACTCCGAGTCGCTGCGCGGCCTCCCGGGGGTCCGGCTCCCCGTCGAGCGTCCGGGGGTGCGCAGCGCCTGGCACCTCTACGCGATCCGGGCGGAGCGGCGGGACGACCTCCTCGCCTTCCTGAAGAAGAGGGGGATCGCCCCGGGGGTCCACTACTTCCCCCTCCACCTCCACCCCTACTACCTCGAGGCGGGCAAGGACGCCCGCCACACCGGTCCCGGTTCCTGCCCCGTCGCCGAGCGCGCCTGGACGGAGCTCCTCTCGCTCCCGATCTACCCGAGCCTCACGGACGCCGAGTTCGAGGCGGTCGTCGGCGGCATGCGCGACTTCCAGGAGGAGTGCGCTTGGAAGGTCTCCCGACTCGAGGGGGAGGGGATCGTCCTACGGGAGGTCGAGTCGGGCGACCTGCCGGCGCTGCGGCGGTGGCGCGGCGACCCGGAGAACCGGCGCTGGTTCTTCGACCCGAGCCCCGTCACCGAGGAGGCGCACGAGGCGTGGTACAACCGCTACCTCCGCGCGGAGGGGGAGATCCTCTTCGTGATCGAGGCGCGGGGGTCGCCGATCGGCACGATCGGGCTCGTCGGGATCGACCGCCGGCGCGGGACGGCCGAGCTGGGGCGGATGCTGATCGGGGAGAGCCGGACCCGCGGAAAGGGCTTCGGCCTCGCCGCGACCCGACTCCTCCTCCGCTACGCCTTCGAGCGCGTCGGGCTCTCGCGCGTCTCCCTCGAGGTCCAGGAGGAGAACGCCCGGGCGATCGGCGTCTACGAGGCGTGCGGCTTCCGCCGGGAAGGGGTCCTCCGCGGGTCCTACGAGGACGAGCGCGGAATCCGCAGGGACAAAGTCCTGATGGCAATCCTCCGCCCGGAGTGGGCCGGCGGAACGTCTAAGGGCGGTGCGGATGCCGCCTCCCCTCCTCCCCCCTCGCTTGACGGGACCGGGGCCCTCCGGAATAAAACCCGGTCCTCCTCCGTCTCGGGACCGGTCCCCGGGCCTTCGGGGGGGCG